>CAZOXS010000291.1:0-3239 GCA_964583785.1 uncultured Victivallales bacterium | reverse complement strand
CTCACGCAATGACTGGAAGATCGGTAGTGGTGATGCTTTCTGGAATGGCAAGATTGCCGAACTGATTGTGGTCAGCGACGCGCTATCAGATAGTGATCGCCAGAAACTGGAAGGCTACCTGGCCCACAAATGGGGGCTCCAGGCCAATTTACCCGTGGGGCATCCCTATACGAATGAGGCTCCGGTTAGTGTGGGTCTCGCGGTGGCGACGCTTGATGCGACCGTCAGCGATCTGAATGGAGATTCCGTGACGCAAGTCTGGACAAAGATTGGGGGACCAGTCTCTCCTGTTGACTTTGGTGATGCGTCTGCTGTCGACACCACCGCAACCTTCTATGAGGTGGGTGTGTATACGCTCAGCTTGACTGCGGATGATGGACTGGGTCAATCCAGTGACCAGGTCGAGATCACGGTTACCTTGCCGCACCTGACAGTGTCGATTCTGGCCGCCTCCATTTCTGAGAGGGGGTCGACCACGGCCATTATCTCGCGCCTCGGGACGGTGGGTGATCTTACGGTAAACCTAAGCTCCAACGATCCCGGCGAAGCCACGGTGCCGGCGACAGCAACCATTCCGAACGGCTTTAACAGTGTGGTTGTGACCATCACCGGAGTGGTGGACGGTATTATCGACGGCAGCGAGACTGTAACCATCACCGCCACCGCCGCCGGCCATGCCCCCGGAAGCGACACCGTGGATGTGACGCATGAGTCTGGATCCGTTTTCAGATTCCGTTGACAATTAAGTGAACCTCGATAAAAGGAGATAACAAAGATGAAATATGGCACGCTGGTTCCCGGCTGGCTTGACTGGCATATCGATCCTCCTTTGGTTTGGTCAACAAAGAAGATCATAGCCAGTCGGCCAGCCGCTATAAAGTTAAGTTGTCCGTGTATGGGACGCTACTGATTATGATAGTGTTGGTCTCGATGTCTTTTTTTTGATGTTGTTGGTGCCGTAGCTGGTGACACGTTTGTTGTCAAGGCACACACCATCAGTGCGGAAGGATATGGCGCAGGGTTTGAACAAGTGGGTGGCATTACTTTTGACAGCAAGATTCCGGATCCACTGGCAGGCAGGAACGGGGCTTATCCTCCGCTGAAAGCAAGAGTCGCGCGAATAGTTCATATGCTATGCTCGTAATATGCAGTTTGCGTGCGTGGCCGTTCTGTGAGATTATACCATATAACTTTAGATAAGAAGCATTCCAACGGCATGTGAATGACTCAAGATGAGCGGTGTAATAGGCGTGTGGTCTTGTCGGCGAATCAACATGAGAAAGGTAGATTCATGAAAGCAACAGGAATTATCAGCAAGTGTATGGCTGTTATCATGGTGGCGGCTGGGTTCGCGGTGGCGACGGGCGAGATCGCATCAGCAGCGACGATTACCTATGTGGGCACCCAAGTCGATATTGAATCGAATTTTAATGATCCGGCCAATGGCTGGCGCAATGTTTCGCCGTTGAAGCCGCTGGATATTGATGGTGACAATATCCTCGGTACGGATGGCTACAAACTAAAGAATGTGGGATCGAATCCTAGTTATGCGACGGTTACGGTTGTCGCTCCTAATGCTAACAATAATACCGAGGGGAAGGTGTGGGATACCCCGAGTAATCCTTCAGGTGCCGATACGATAATGGCTGGTGCGTTTCACGACAATGCTGCTGGTTCGGGTGTCACGACCGCACCCCTGCTGCGATTTGTGATCAGCGGAACTGATCTGGATGGGAAAACCCTGCGGTTGGGGGTTTTGCATGACATCCAATGTGCCGGGACCAATACGGCGACCTATACCGTCTCCCAGACTAACAGTTTGGCGACAGTGACAACCCCGGTGCTGCCATGGGATGGGGCGGCACTTGACGTCAGTTTCTTCGATATCAAGGAGGCCGTTGCCGGCGACACATTTGACATTACAGCGACAACCATCAGCACGACTTTCTATCCCAATGCATTCGAGCAAGTTGCCGGCATTACGTTTGACAGCATCGTCCCGCCGCCTCCAGCCGGCACGGTTGTCGTCATTAAATAGGCCCATGTCTGGCGTGGCAGATAAATCCTGATTGCTTGACGCCGTATGACAAAGCGGCAATGGGGACGCACAATCTGAGATCAGGGCCGGGATGGGCTGCTCATTTATGAATCTTGGGCGTGTGTGGAGGTCGATCGGTACGCTTGGTGAGTTGCCAAGGTGCGTATTTGTGTCCGGATAAGGTAGGTGTCGGGGATTGCTTGCTATCGCCGGGCAAACCACGGCTATCACCGGGGGGATTGCCGGCGGCTCATAGGTCTGGGCGGCTTCTCAACACACGACTGGCGGTTCTATTGGCACCAGTTGAAGACGCCGGGCTGCGAAGAGTCCATTCCACTGCGCTGAGCACATCGTCCTGGCGCCGGTCCGGCGTTGCACCCCGAAGTTGCCACGGTGGCGTCGAAACATCTCGTCCACAAAAACCCGCGAGCCCAGGATCATGCCGTCTGAGAAGTAGCGTATCCGGCAGCGCAAGACCTCACGGGTGGTCAGCCTTCCCCCGGCCGCAAGCACCGCTGCCACCCGTTCGGCTTCAATCCCGCCGCGATTCCGGGCCGGTTCCTGCTCCCCGCGGTCATAAAGTAAACGCCGGTAATGACGCCCCAATCGTGCCCAGTTTGCCATCGTTCCATCTGATCAGTTCACTATCGCTGACCGGCTCGGGTTGGGGGACACGCAGGCAGATATGCCAATGATTATCCAAGCATATCCACGTCAACACCTGGCACCCGGAAAATGCCTCTACCGCACGCATGAGGCGGCGGAACCGCTCCTTTTCGGTGTCATCCAGAATCAGCCGCCGATCCACGATCCGGCTGAGAATATGATAGAATGCCTCTCCCTCTCCAAGAATACGAGCTACACGCATGTTGTTACCTCCAGCTTATCAGGACCCCCAGTAGTCCCTACATATACAAGAAGAAGTGAGCACCGCCGATTTCCAGAAAAAAGTTGAAAAACCTTCCCAGATAGTCTGTCCCCTCCACCTTGCCCTCCGCAGTGGGCGGGCGGCTCATCTACCCGCACTCACACACCGGGTTTTATTATTTTCATAAAACATTTGAGGCACTTGCAGAACCCCTCGTGGTTTCCGCTTGAAGCCGGAAACCACGAGGGGTTCTGCAAGGGAAAATGGCGGATGCTGCGCACGTGAGGGGTTTTGGACAGCCTGATGGGCTGGAATCACCATTTTTGAGCAGGC
>CAZOXS010000290.1:0-5585 GCA_964583785.1 uncultured Victivallales bacterium | reverse complement strand
GTGCGCCGGTTCCCCGATGCGCGATGCCTTGCGCAGCATCCATTCGTTGCCGCGTTCCGGGTTGCCGATCTTCTCCTTGGGAATGTGCTCGGCGCATGTGCTGAACTGTCCGGGTTCCTTGCGGGCATGGATGGTTATCTGCTCCATGCGCTGATTAAAGATCGAGACTGTGCGTGCGTCATGCCGGGCAGTTCGCACTGCGCGAGATCCTCGAATTCGAGCGTGTTGGTGAGGTAGAGCTTGAAGCGGTCGTCATCGGTCAGGGCATAGCCGAGTTCTTCCAGCAGGAATGACATTTTCAGGTGGCCGACGGCGTAAGGGGCCATCATCAGCTCGAAGGCGTGGAAATTCCTTAGGATGTGGTCGCGCACGAATTCGGACATCGAACCGTCGCCGTAGCTGGCTTCGTATTCGGCAGCGGCCTGTCGGGCGGCTTCGGCAATGAAGGTCATGGTGCCGGCAGCGGGATCGAGCAGCGTGACGCCTTCGGCGGCCAGGCCGTCACTCTTGCCGAAGCGGGACTTGAGCAGGGCGTGGACGGAGCGTACGATATAGCCGACGACCGGTTCGGGCGTATAGTACACGCCGCGCCGTTCGCGCTCGGAAGGATCGTATTCGGAAAGAAAGGTCTCGTAGAAGTGGACGATGGGGTCGCGCCCCTTGCCCTCACGATAAAATTGATCAAGCAGACGCTTGACATCGGCGGCGGCCAGCACTTCGGCGATATCGTCCACGCTCCACTTGAGCGCCTCGGGAAGGTCGCCATAGGAGATGAACTGGAAGAGTTCGCGCAGGATGCCGATCGTGCGCGGGATGCAGTCGAACGCCGAGCGGCGGTCGAACCCCTTGCCGCCGCTCCGCGTCCGTGCCGCGAACAGTCCGTAGGTGACGGTTTGGGCGTAGAGATCGGCGAACTGCTCGAGCGAGAGGTCGGCGATCAGGAACGACTTGAACGCCTGGTAGAAACCCAGGATATCACCCCGTCCGCGCTTTTCCTCCTCGGCCAGTTCGAGGGCCACCACCTCATCGCGCAGGAATCGCGTGCGTTTGGCGAGTTCAACCGCCAGCGTACGGGCCGTGAAGCGGCGGGGGAGGGAGAAGGAGAGGAATTGCCCGAAGAGGTCGGCGATCCCGTCGGCATCACACACCGGCGACGGGGATTTGAGCGAGCCAGGGACGAAGGACTGACCGGCGACGACGCGGGCGAGGCGCTGGCCGTCGCGGTAGAGTCGGAATTCGTAGAAATCGGTGAGGATGACATTGGGGAACGTGTGGAGGTAGCGCTTGAGCTGGGGCGAGGTCTCGATCTGGTCGAGATTGACGCCGGGCTTCTTGGCCTCGATGTAGCCGGTGATGCGGGCTCGGCCGTCCCAGACGCGGAAATCGGGATTGCCTGCCTCGGTCTGTTTCGGTAGGGTGGTGACCGTCAGCCCGGTCGCGCCGTGGAACTCGGCCATCGCGCGCACGAGGTCGGCAAGCGGGGCATAGAAACTCTCCTCGCGGGCATCGCCGTGGCGGCCGGCCTCGAAGAGTGTGCGGAAATAGGTGTCAGCCGTCGTGTGGATAGCGATCATGTGCGCAAACCTACACGGTTCGCCGGACGGATTCAAGGCTGGAATCGCTCACGTGGGCCCTGGCAATTCCCTTTTCTTGCAACAAGGCGGTGGTGCCAATTCAAAATTGCGCCAGTCGCCGGGGTTGCCGGCATGACCGGCCTCGGCCGCCTTGATGATGTTGTAGAGCTCGCGGGCGGTGACATAGTGCATCTGCACGCCTGCCGCGGCGCACCAGTGCGCCGCCTCGCCATGGAAACGCCGCATGGCCGGACCGACAACGCCACTGCGGCTGCGTGCGCTCATCCCATGGGTGTGCAGCTTGACGACGACCCATTCCGGCCGCCCGGCCACGTGCACCTGCAGCCGCTGCCAGAGGGCCAGGCGCGACAGCGTGGCCGGATTCGCATCCGAGATCTCCCCGTTCTCCAGCCGCGGCAGCACACCGGCCTTGCGCGACCGCCAGTTCAACCCCAGTGGCCCCTGCACCATCAGCAAACCGCCACCAGCCTCCCGATTTCTGATTTCTGATTTCTGATTTCTGATTTTAAGTGGCTGATGTCCCCTCTCACCAGTCCGCGGGTCGCGCCCGTAGTAGATCGCATTGACGGTGTGCGGCTGGGTCGGCGACGGTGCCGAGGGGAAGGTGAAGTCGGCGTAACAACCGGTCTCGCGCAGGATCGCCAGCTCCTGATCCACGCCGCACCAGTCACCATCGGGCCGCGCATTGCACAGTGCCCAATTGCCGTGCACAAAACCGTAGCGCGCGGTGCCGTCCGCCATCCGACCAAATAGGCCATGTTGCCCCGCATAGGCCTCACGGCAAGCCACCAGCTTCTGGCGCAAGCCACCGGGTGTGTCGTGGCGGTGGTGCAGATGCAACTCGACCTCGCCATAGCCATCCCGGCAGAAGCAGGCCAACCGGTCCAGACAGCCGGGATCGTATTCATCCCACGGGTAGAAAATCGACTGGCGCGGGGGATAGCCGTCCGCGTCCAGTACCCCATCCACACAGGCAGCGTAATCCGTGCACCAACGCTCGACCGCCTCGCGCACCGCCGCGACCGCGGCACCGCCGGTTATCGTGCCATCCGCCAGGATCGTGCGCTCAAAGGGTTCAAAATGATCGGCGATGCACAAGAGCACATGCCGCGGGCCGGTCACCCGTCGACGACGGCCAACCGATGCCAGATAGCCCCACAGCCATTGCTCTATTCCCCGCAGCATCCTTTTCAGCCCATCCCGGTGGAACCGCTCCAGTTCAGCTTGCGACGCAGCACGCTGAAATAATCATAATCCGGCAGATGCAGGAAGCACACGTTGCGTGCGCCGCGGCGCACCTCGACAACATCATCACTTTTCAGCGCCCGGCCAGCCTGTCCGTCAACGGAAAGCCGCAGCTGGTGGAGTGCCTTGCAGACGCGTACGCGGATCACGGCCTGATCCGGCACAACCAGGGGACGCGAACTCAGCGTGTGCGGACAGATCACCGAGATGACGAAGGCATGCGTCTCGGGCAGCATGATCGGGCCGCCGGCGGACAGACTGTGGCCGGTACTGCCGGTCGGTGTCGAGACGATCAGACCATCGCAGACATAGGCAGTCACCAGACTCTCGCCCGCGCTGACCTCCAGTCGCACCACGCGCGAGGAGGCACCGCTGCTGACCACCACATCATTCAAGGCGCAATATTGTTCGGTCGCGCCTTCTACCGTTCGCACCACGCATTCCGCCACACTGCGTTCCGACACGAGATAGGTCTCGTCGCGCAAGCAACACAACGCCCGCTCCATGTCCTGCTCCGAGACGCTGGTCATGAACCCGAGCGACCCGATATTCACCCCGATCAGCGGCTTGTTCAGACCATGCAGACTGCGCACCGCTGCCAGCATCGTGCCGTCGCCCCCCAGCGCCAGGACGGCATCCACCGCGCGGAACGCCTCGCCGCTGGCAATCACGGATGCGCCCGGCAGCAGCGCGGCGGTCTCCGCCGTGGCGCAAAGCGTCAGATCAAGCGACTGCGCCAGCGCGGCCAGACGCTGCAGCACCGCCGCCGCACGCGGTTTACCCGTATTGGCGATCACCCCCAGATGTTTCATGCGTCCTCCGTTTTTCTCCACCATCCCAGGAACTCCACATTGCCGGCGGGGCCCAGCACGGGGGATTCCATCACCCCCAGCCAGTCCAGTTTCAGCACGTGCTCGCCGAACGCACGAATCCGCTGCACCACCGCCTCGCGCACCGCCGGATCGCGCACCACCCCGCCCTTCTCCACCTGCTCGCGCCCCGCCTCGAACTGCGGCTTGATCAGCGTGACCAGCTCGCCCCCCGCCGACAGCAGCGCGGCCACGGGCGGCATGACGAGCGCCAGCGAGATGAACGAGACATCAAACGTGGCAAAGGTCGGCACCAGCGGTAAATCGCCTGCCTGCAGGTAACGCGCGTTGAACTGTTCGATCACCGTGACCCGCTCGTCCTGCCGCATTTTCCAGTGCAACTGGGCGGTGCCGACATCCAGCGCGATCACATGGGCCGCCCCGTGCTGCAACATGCAGTCGGTAAAACCACCGGTCGAGGCCCCGACATCCAGGCAGACCCGGCCGGTGACATCGAGCGCGAACCGTTCGAAGGCCGCCTCTAGCTTCTCGCCCCCGCGACTGACGAAACGGGCCGTGGCCTTAGCCTCGATCCGGGCATCCGCCGCGACCCGCTGCCCGGCCTTGGTATGGGGATGCCCATCCACCAGCACCTGGCCCGCCAGGATCAGCCGCTGCGCCTGCTCGCGGCTTTCCGCCAACCCGCGCTCGACTACCAGTACATCCAGCCTGTCTTTGCGTATTCCTGCCATTTGCCTTGTTTATAACTTCAATTCATTTCAACGCCCAACAACCAACATCCAACGCCCAACTTCCAAGTAAACGCGCCCAACTTGGGCGTTGGATGTTGGGCGTTGGATGTTCGATTCCATGCTTCATCAGTTACCCTCTCGTTTTTGCCCACCCCAGAGGGCGGCGTTCTTGTAACTTCAAGTCTTGTAGCTGCGTTCGCCAGAACGCGGATGGCCACCCAAGCCGCTCGCGCATTCCGTCCACGCTCTGGCGAGCGTAGCTACAAAAAGTCTCACCATACCTCATCCGGCATCACCAGACCCGCGGCTGACCACGGCGAAACCATAGGCCGAAGCCCCCCGTAACGCAAGGCCGATCAACGACCTGCTTCCACCACGCGCACCGGCAGGCACCGCGCGACAACGCGCCTGAACACGCGCGGGCGAAGTCAAGGGCCGTGATCACACCCGATCATCACCTTGCCGCCCGCCCCGGGGATATCCTCCACGAACCGGGGAAGACAAAGACCGCCGACGCTTGTCCGCAGCCCCTCCTGCAGCGCGGCCGCCACGTTGCGATCAACCCGCAAGTGCGCAATCCCGCTGACCGGATCGCACAGGAACACATAGTACGGGCGCACGCGGTGGCGCTGCAAGCCACAGCACAACTCGCGCATGACCTCGAGCTGGTCATTCACGCCGCGTAACAGGACGGTCTGGTTCGAGACCGGAATCCCGGCATCGACCAACCGTGCACAGGCCGCCACGGCATCCGGCGTCAGTTCACGCGGGTGGTTGAACTGGGTGTTGAGCCAGACGGGACGGTATCGCCGCAGCATCGCAACCAGCTCGTCATCGACTCGCATCGGCAACACAACAGGCACGCGGGTGCCGATGCGGACAACCTCGACATGCGGGATAGCCAGCAACCGCGACAGCAGGTCTTCCAGCGCGGCCGTCTCCAGCAGCAGCGGATCGCCGCCGGAAAGCAGCACCTCGCGCACCTGCGGGTGCGCGGCCACATAGGCCAGGGCCGCCGCCGGGGACCGCAGCCCCAGGTGCTGCGGACCATCCAGGGTGTTCTTGCGGGTGCAGTGGCGGCAGGCCATCGCGCAAGCCGTCGCCACCACCAGCAGCACCCGGTCCGGAAAGCGGTGCACCAGTCCCGGCACGTCGGTGCCGGATAATTCGCGGTAAGGGTCGTC
>CAZOXS010000289.1:0-9098 GCA_964583785.1 uncultured Victivallales bacterium | reverse complement strand
CCGGTGGTGAAGGAAGTTGAAAGGGACGATATAGCACTCAACGTTAGCCTCCACCGGCACAAGGCCGGTGGGCGGCATTTGGCTTACCAGGAGCGAGGCATGGCGGTTAATGCGATTGTGAAGTACGGCAGTGCCGTGCTGCGGGAGAAGGCAACGCCCGTGGCGGAGGTGGATGAGGCCATCCGGACGCTGGTCGGCGATATGCTGGCCAGCATGTATGCCAAGAACGGTGTCGGTCTGGCGGCCGAGCAGATCGGGCGCACCGAGGCGGTCTGCGTGATCGATGTGCCGGCCGAGCAGGCTTGCGGGGTCAAGATGCCGCTGGCGCTGATCAATCCGCGGATCGAGGAAGCCGAGGGCGAGCAGGTCGGGCAGGAGGGATGCCTCAGTTTCCCTGATGTCTACATCAACGTGCGACGGGCGGAGCGGGTCAAGGCGACTTATCTCGATCCGGATGGAAATGCCCAGGCAGTTGAAGCCACAGGACTCTTGTCACGGGCCATCCAGCACGAGATCGACCATCTCAACGGCGTTTTGCTGGTCGATCACATGTCGCCGGTCCAGAAAGTGGCCAATGCCGGTAAACTCAAGCGGATGAAGCGGGGAGTGCAGCGTGGGGATTAGGAAACGAATCGACCGCCTGGCGATCTGGCTGGCAACGGGATTCGGCCTTGGGCTGATGCCGGTGGCCTCCGGGACGTTTGGAACCCTGCTGGCATTGCCGATCGTCTGGCTGTTCTGGGAATGGATCCAAATCGGGTGGGTTGGGCAGTCCGTGCTGGCGGTCGTGCTCAGTCTGGTGGCTATTCCAGTGTGCAGCGCGGCCGAACGGCGGTTCAAGACCAAGGATGACGGGCGCATCGTGGCGGATGAGTATATGACTTTTCCTCTCTGTATGATCGGGCTGCCTTGGAACCCCTGGGTGGTGCTGATGGCCTTTCTGAGTTGTCGGTTTTTCGATATTGCCAAACCGACCCCTGCCGATCAGCTCCAGCGGATCAAGGGTGGCACAGGGATCGTCATTGATGACGTCGTCGCCTCTCTCTACAGCCTGCTTTTCAATCATGCTATCTACTGGCTTATCCGGACGAGGTTTCTTGCATAGGGATGAATGTTATTGTAGTGTTCGCGTGGAATGTTGGAATCACATAAGGTGTAGCGCGACCTTCCGGGCGCGCTTGTTCATCTGTAACGGAGGACAAGATGATGCGGCAGTTACTAGCGACGGTGGCGATGATCGGTCTGTTGGGCCTGGGTGTTTCTTTTTGCGGATGCGAGGACAGCCCCGACACTGAGAATGTCGATTCCTACTTCGACGACAGTTACATTGACAGTGCCGACGAACGACCTGACACGACAGCGGCACAACCTGAGCCGATGGCCGCCGAGCCGATGGCGATCTCGCCATCCTCCACGACATTGACCAATAACGGCGAAGTGGTGGCGTTCAACGTCGAGGGCGCTTCCGGTTCGGTAAGCTGGTCGGTCCAGGATATTTCCAAGGGAAGTATCCTGACGCAGAGTTCGTCCGCAGCCACCTATCAGCGCTCGGCCGCTGGCGATAATGTGGTGATCGTCACCGACAGCCGCGGCAACGCCGCCTTTGCCACCGTAACCCAACCGTGAAGCAAGGAGACGATCAAATGACCCGATGCCGTTCTGTTTCCTGCATGCAGATGTTTTTGTCGAGTGCGACCGTTCTGGTGCTTGCATGTGCTTCGTTGGTGTACGCCGCCGATGTTCAGCTCACCGTAATCAACAAGTCGCAATGGCGCAATGACGAGACGCTTTTGCCGCCGCATTGGTATGTGGCGCCTGATGCGGGCACCGTGCAACCGGGCGAGGGGCGTGTTATGGTGGCGGCGTTTCTGATCGATGACGCACTCGCGAACAACTTCAGCGGACCTAGTGCAAGTTATCCGGTTGAACCGTCCAATTTGATAGATCTTGTCGATCTGGCGGCGATTAGCACAAACAGCTGGCAGGTTCTTTTTTCGATACCGGGTGATCGTTACCGGATCATGGCCTTCATTGACGGCAACGACAACGGGTTCTACGAAATCGGGGAGCCTAACGGTTTCGTCGACATCACGCTGCAGGATAGTGCAGTGTTCCAGGGAAAACTCAACATCACGGACGACGCCGACAAAGACGGTATGACGGATTGGTGGGAGGCCCATTGGTTCGGAACGCTCGACCAGACCGCCGGGATGGACTATGACAATGATGGCCTGACCAATATCGAAGAGTACCGGCTGATTCATGATCATCTGGTTTTCGTGGAACCGAATAATTGGGATACCGATGGTGACGGCATGGATGATGCCTGGGAGGTTTTTTACGGGCTCGATCCGACCAGCGCGGTCGGCGACGACGGTGCATATGGTGATTGGGACGTGGACGGGATCACAAATCTTGATGAGTATCGCGGGCCCGACGGCATCGGCCCGCGCCAGTCTTTCCCCGGCGTCGGCATCGCGGAATTTACGGTTTCAACCGACGCGATGAACCCGACGGATGTGGATTCGGATCGTGACGGCGTAACCGACTGGGATGAGTTCCTGGTTGATTTGACACATCCGGTACACCCGATGAGCAGTACGAATTTCATGCCCCGCAGCCTGCGCATGAATGTCAACGGGGGTGGTGGCGTGGCGATAACCGATCCGACAGGCGACAGCTTTGCATTCGGTGACGGTGGAGGCACGGTGGAGTTCTGGGTGTATCCGCAGGACGACGGAAACGGTATCCTCTACTCTTTCCCTGCCGTAGGGGCTGGTAAATCGCACTTTCGCATCGAACTTGATGATTACCGACCCAAAATGCAGATTCTAAGCGGCACGAATGTGATGGCTACCGTTGGCGGTACGAATATTGTAAGTGGTGCCGGTTCTGTCCAGCAGCTTGAGACGAACCAGTGGAATCACCTGGCGTTTGTAATCGCCCCCGAGAATAATAGCATCTCGATCCATCTGAACGGGGTTCTGCTGATCGCGCAGAAAGTGTTTGTAAGCCTGAATTATGAAGGCACCCCCACGATTTGTAGAAATTTCACGGATGGCATTAATCAAGGCTACATTGATGAACTGCGCGTCTGGAATTATCCCCGTAGCCTCGCTGATATCGAATATTGGGCGAATCGTTACTACCCCGCTCCGGTGTATGTACAGTTATCGGCAGAAACCCGCAGTGGACGCACGGCACAGATGTACGCATACAGTGATCCGCATCCGTTGATGCTTTACCTGCGGTTCGACGACGGGGGCGACGCCGTCGAGAACTTCGCCTTCCTGAATCACGGGTTGTACCCGTACCCCGATACCTATCGTATCAGCGGCCCGATCACGAATGCAGTCACAACCGATCAGGCGGTGCCGATGGTCGGGTCGGACGATGCTGACGGCGACGAACTGCCCGAGTGGTGGGTAGACCTGTACAACATGGAAAAGTACCGTGAGTACTACACCTCCGCCTACGGACCGTCGCCGGTGCTTTCCGAGGGGGGGGTGGTTGAGGGCTTTGAATACTTCCGTTCGTTTGTCGGCTATGCATCGGTCGGCAACCGGACCGGCTGGCTCGAGGAGGGGGGAACGGTTTTCTATATGCCGAAAACCAGTCCCGATTTCTTCGATGGCGACAATTCAACGTACACCAAGCATGTCTACCTTTTCTCGCAGCCGCGCGCCTGCCCGCTGAGCGTACACACGCCCGGTATGACCTCGACCGTGGTCTACGTAAACGGCGAACGCGTGACCGCCGCCGGTGCAGAGGAAGATCAGGGGCAGCAGTACGATGTGGCCCAATACATGAAAATCGGGCGTAATACGGTGCACATCCAGTGCAGAAGTGTAGTGGCGGTGGATACGGTATCCGAAGGATCAGCTTTGCTGGCGGAGTATCAGGCTTATTCATCCACGACGCTTGAGGCCCCGTTTGATGTCAATGTTGCTATCGGCAAGTTCGACGCGGAACTCTCCTGCAATGGGATGCCGGTGATTGTGCGCGGCGACAAGACACGGGCCGATCCCCGGGCCGTCTGGCATGTGCAGCTCTGGAGTACGCTATTTGATGAGGTTACGCAGGTGCCCCTCCCGGATCGCGAGTTCCGCGATGCGCAGTCGAATCCGGATTATGGCGTGCCCCTGCATGCCGAACGTGACAACAACCCCCTCGACCCCGAGATCGCTGATGACGGGCTTGATGCGGTCTATGAGTTCATCTGCGGAACCAATCCGCGCGAACGCGACTCCAACAATAACGGCGTGACCGATGGCGACGAGGATTTCGATGGCGACGCGCTCATCAACCGCGAGGAGCAGCGGTTTGGTTCGAGTCCCTGGCTGGCGGACAGCGACGATGACGGGTTCCATGACGGGATCGACGACGGTGACGGGAATCCCGCGCAGTCCCTGAGTCCCCAGCGGAACCAATCGCTGCGCTTCGGGGGACTTGGTGATTACATCACGATGCCACTGCAGCAACGCTTCGCACTCGAAAGATGGTCGATCGAAGCCTGGATACAACCTGACGTCGGCGAGGTGGATGGCGGCATTATTGCACGCCGTAGTGTTGGCGCGAATGCGGTGAACTACGAAGTCGGATTGAATGCATCCAGCCAGCCGTATGTGCGTTACTCATCCGTTACGGGTGTGGAGGTTATCGCGACCGGTGCTAATGCGGTGGCGGCTGACGGTGCCACTTGGACGCATGTGGCGGCGACCTATTATAACCGGAAGCTGAATTTGTTCGTTAACGGCACGAATGTGGCCAGTCAGACGGGGATCGCGTTCCCCGCTTTGTACGCTGGGGGGCCGGTAACACAGCGCATCGGTGAGGGGTTCAATGGCTGTATCGATGAGTGGCGGCTTTGGAACGCCGAGCTGAGCAGCGATCGGATACGTGCCAACCTGGAGCAGGTCCTCACCGGACTGGAAACGGATCTTGTGGCCTATTACCGGTTTGACGATGACACCAGCTATGACGCGAAGGTTCTGCCGCTGGTGGGAACAAGCGCCAACAACGGGACCAACGGGGCGCTGTCGGCGGTGGCCTGGTCATTGGGGCAGGTCGAGGACAATGTTCTGCGCTACTCCTCGGACTGGTGGTTGCAATGGAAGCATGCCGCCTCGTTTGCCAGCACGAATGTTTCCTTCTCGACCAATCACATCATACAGGGGCCACCGCAGCTACAGGTGTTTATTGAGAACAATGACGTTGTGGCCGCTGGTGCGCGCTGGTCCTACAATGGCGGGGCTTCGTGGAATGAAAGTGGCTATGTCGAGACGAGCCTCTCTGCGGGTGAGTACAATATAAGCTTTAATACGATCACTGGGTGGATTACGCCGGCCACACTGCCGTTGACCCTGGTGCGCGGGCAATCGACTTCGGCAACCGGCACGTATGTGCAGACCGCCGCGCTGACGGTGATCATTAACAATGATCCGGCAATCAAGGAAGTGGCAACCTGGTCGATCAATGGTGGTGGCACCCGCCGCAGTTCCGGAACGCAGGTCATCAACCTGGTGCCGGGGGCACCGGGCTACGATGTTCTCTTTTCCGATATTTCCGCCGACGTGCCAGGCTGGGATCGTCCGGCGACGTTCAATGTGCAACTGCTTCCGGGCAAGTCGCGTACCGTATCGGCGTCCTATACAGCCGTCCGCGGCGCGTTGCAGATCACGTTCACACCGACGAATGCACCGTCTGCCGCCCGATGGCGGTTGGAAAGTGATACAAACAACTGGTGGGCGAGCGGTCAGATGGTGACAAATCTGGCGTACGGAGAGCATCAGATCGTTTACAATTCGGTTGATTGGTGGAATTCGCCGGCCAACGAGACCATCATAATTGAACGTTCGTCCCCCGTGTACGCGATCAGCCGCAACTGGGAAAAACTACCGGAACCGTCAACGATCACCGTGACGATCACGCCGTCCGGTGCGATTGCCGACGGGGCGCAGTGGGGCGTGAACGGGGCTTGGTACAACAGCGGGCAGACCGTTGAGGTCGATCCCGGCGCCTATGTGGTGACCTATCGCGAGGTCGCGGGTTGGCTGAAGCCGATGGATGTCACACTCGACGCCTTTAATGCGGCGGCAACGGCCACAGGAACCTACTATCGGGTGGATATTGTCGGCAGTGCCGATAATGGTGGATTTAAGACGCCGTGGGGGGTGGCGGCTACCACGCGTTATATTCATGTGGCGGATACGGCTACCCACAGGGTTCAGCGGTTAGACAGGATCAGCGGTCATTGGACGGTGCTCGGCGGTCAGGGAACGGGAACTGGGCAGTTTTTACAACCGATGGGGGTTGCGATTGCCGATAACGGCGACTTGTGGGTGGCGGATGCAGGCAATCACCGTATTCAGCGCCTTTCCGCCGCCACCGGTCAATGGACACCCTTCGGTTCTTACGGAGCCGGAATCGGACAGTTCAATGCGCCCTATGATCTGGAGATCGATGCCGCCGGCAATGTCTATGTGGCCGATTACCACAATTCGAGAATCCAGAAACGCCAGCCGGACGGGAAGTGGTCTGTCATCATTCAAAGCGGGTCACAAGATGCGCGTGTCCGTTATCCGTCAGGACTCGCGGTTGACAGGGTGAATCAGGTGCTTTACGTGTCTGATTACGATCCGGCGGGAGAAGGTTTTGCTGGACGTGTTCAAAAATTCTCCTTAGAGGGTGGCTTTATTGAAAGGGCCGGTACTTCAGAGTCGGCGAACGGCGATCTTGAACAAAACATGGGTTTGCATGTGATGAGTGACCATAGTTTGGTGGTCGCCAGCACGTTTAATGACCAGATTGTACGGCGGGATTTGACTGGCGTCTGGGACACGGTTCTTCGTCCAGGCGTTGTCGGACGTCCGCTGGATGTAAGTGATGACGGTTGGGGAAACATTGTTGTGTCCGATAGCGTCAACGGTCGGATTCTGATTTTGTATGCAGGCACGAATACAAGACCGGTTTTGGAAAGTATTGATGGTGCCGTATACCGTTTCTGGTCGGACAGCCTGATGAGCCATTTCTTCACGGCGTCGGCCGCCGAGAGGGATGAGATCATCGCGACCTGGCCTGATGTGTGGACGTACGAGGGCATTGCGTTCTATGTCCATGGGCAGGCAGTGAATGGTTCCTCGCCTGTGCAGCGCTTCTGGTCGGACCGCATCGGCTGCCATGTGTTCACAATCACTGAGGCGGAGAAGGCGACGCTGCAAAGCCGTTATTCGAGTGTGTTCACCTACGAAGGGATTGCGTGGCACGCCTTCGATTATCAGGCACCGGGTACCCTGCCGGTGTATCGCTTCTGGGCTCCTAAGTTGAAGAAGCCCTTCTTTACGATATCGGAGACGGAGAAGAATAATGTGATCGCCAACATGTCCGGCACCTGGAGCTATCAGGGCATTGCCTGGTATGCCTATGCATCGGCATCAGCGAATGCCTCAGCAAGCCTCGTTCCGCTGGATACGGCCAACGCAGAGAGTATTTCGCCATTCTTGATTGCAGACGTTGGCCTAGCAGGCGAATTGCCGGGGGCGGTGACGTTTGCCCTGTCCTATGGCCCCGACGCGGTTGTGTCGGCGATGCTGTATGATCCGGTGGCAAGTACCTCCATGCTGGTGCTGGAGCCAACGTTGTCGCCGCGGGAACTCGTGATCCCGGCCCTGCCGTTCGGCCAGCGTTACTGGCTGAGCGTGATGAGCCTCTACCCCGGCGAGGAGAAGGAGTCGCTCGATTACGGCGGTTGGTTTGGGAGAGTTCCCGAGGTGTCTGAAAAAGAGATGGCGACAGTCGCGGACGCTGGAGACATGGCGATTGGTTTGCCGGTGGAACACATCGTGCTCCCGGAGACGGATGAACCGCTAGCCCTGCTGCTTTACAGCCGGAGCGACAAGAGCCTCATCCAGGCCGTGACGGGGCTCAAGGGCGGTTCGATATACGAGCTGAGCGTTCCCGTCTGGAACCAGTGGTATCGGCTCGATATCGTGCGCGAGCAGGATGGTGAAGTGCTTGAGTCGCAGTGGATCGGCCATATGCGTACGCACTGAGTTTAAATCGGGGGCCGGGTTGAGTGGGGCGGTTTGCAGGGGGTCTGGCAAACCGACCACTCAAAGTACCTGAACGGATCGTCTGGTGGCAATCGCGATGTACGGACTCGGTGGGCCATGGTGATATAAAGCGATTACGCTTTCGGTTTGGGATACTCTGTTCCTCCCACAACCTTTGATAAATCGACCTGCATCCAGTCAAAACTATTTACGGCTCTTGTCTTTTTACCCAGATACTCGCTGTGACAATAAAGCCCACTTACGGGGATATTCCGCAAATGAACATCCGCCAGTGAGGAGAACCTACCAACAATAGGGTTTGACATACCGGCTTCCAGGCATTCATACCCGAGAGCCTCGGAAAAAAGGACTTTCAGTGCCATATCACTGAATTGAAAGAAGTGCCACGGTCTCTCATGTGATGAAAAAGAAAAATGCGTTTCCACAAAAACGAGTCCACCCACTTTGAGCAGCTTTGTGATTTCGATTGCGACAATCCAAGGCATGGCGAAGTGTTCAAAACAAACATTCGAGTAGATGATATCAAATTTTTCTCCATCCTTGAAATAGGATGATAACTTATGAGCATCACCGACGATATCAACATTATCTCCGGGATAATAGTCAAAGCCAACATAGTCTGCCTTGCCGAATTCCTTTCTGGCATTTGATGCGCCAGTTACCTCGCGGCTGCCTATTTCGAGCACTTTCATGCCTGGTTTGTTACCAACGTCATATAAGTATTTCTGCCACTTCTGATGGCTAACCATCTTCGAGACAGGAACGTCTGGTGCCAAATAATTCCTGTCGTACCTTGATTCTATTAGCAAGGACAATTTCTTCAGGCAACTCAGTGCTTGTTTCAGTCGTTTATTCATGATTCCTTTTTGTGGCGACCACGGGTGATAAGGGGGGTGCCAATCGACAACCCGTTTTGACGCATTTCGTATGCCTCACCTGGAAAGGCCTCCGCCCTATGTCTCCAGAACCTTCGGAGACAACGGGCTATGTGATGCTGGATGGCGTGCGGCAGGTGGGCGCGGGTGA
>CAZOXS010000288.1:0-3930 GCA_964583785.1 uncultured Victivallales bacterium | reverse complement strand
GTGCCACCGATGACAAGATTCGTGCCATCATAGGCGAACGGGTCGATTGAAAAGGAATTGGTCACGCCATCGACATAGGTGAGTTCGTTGCTGGTGTAGTGGTGCCATCCGCCACCGCTGTTGACCCATGCCATCACGGTCGGGGATTCGGGGTATGTTCGCCCACGCGACTCATTATACAAACTCTTTATTTCATCGCCAGATAACCGTCGCGACCATATACCCGCCTCGTCAATCGAACCCGTTGAAAATCTACTTGTGGTGCGCCGAAGGGCCCCCATATTGGCGGTATTTAACGCAGTGCTGCCGAACCCTGTTGTTGTAGGCGTGACGTTTGTAACGATTCCAGTTTCGTCGCCGTTTATGTAGAACTTTATATCTAAATCTAGGTTGGGGGATTCTAACGAGGACTCGCTCGTTACCGCCACATGCGTCCACTCGTTAGGTGTAATAGCCGTGTCAGATGCAACCGCAATAAAGTACGTCTGGGCGTCGTTACGGATAGCGTAGGATGGTGTCAGCCCGCCTACAGCAAATACGTAAAACGGACCGATCATTACAGTGCTGCTAAATGCAAAGACATCTAAAGCCAACCCGTCGTCCGCTTTTTTCACCCATGCCGCTTGGGTCATGTGCCTGTAATTGCCTATATATGCGCTGCCAAGGTTAAGATACTGGTTGCTCGCGGCAACAAAGTTGATCGCATTCGCGAGCTTGCCAGCGGTAAACGTGGGACCGCCAACCGCCGTCCCATCCTTACTACCGGCATCGTCATAAACGGTCGTGACGCTAACATTGTCCATGTTCCAGTATGCGGTAAGTTTGTTCGTCGGAAACGCACTCGGGATCGTCAACCCTGTCACCGTCACATTGGTACCTGGCCCCATCTCAAGCTGGCCAAAGGACACACGCGCCAGCATCATCAGTATCAAGGCATATCTCACCGTGCCACCTCCACGGTCGTATCGCCCCAGTACCAGTAACCTGATCCAAGAGCACTATCACCCTTGCTGATCCACAGCCGCACGCTGTTGGTTCCGACAATGCTATTGGTTAGGGTATGCTGGATTTCGTGGTCATACATGTTGGTGGCGTTCCAAGTCGCGGTGACGCTGTTGGTGTACGTCCACGCGGTCGGGGTGGCCTGCCCCTTGGTGATGGAGTAGAGGACGTTGAACGTGACGTTGGTGCCAGTCTGCGGCCCTGCGTGGTGCGTGATTGTCCACACATCGCCCTCGACGCTTCTCCCCAGCTTCATATTAAGGCGGGTAGCCGCGTTCGTGTAGTCCTGCCATACGCAATAGATCAGGTCGGTGCCGTCGCTGATCTGCGCCTGATTGGGGATTCCGGAGTCGTTGAAGTCCTGCTCGTACCATGGCACAAAGATTGCGGAGGGTGCGGATGATCCGCCGCCTTCCACGGTAAAAGAGATGTTCGATGCGAGGGACTGGGTTTCGCCGTTGATCGTTATCGTGTGGTTCGTCTGGACGTAGCCCTCCGCATCCTCTCCCGCCATCGTGCCGATGTTGTCAGCCGTGAGCGAGCCATTGATCGTCGTATCCGCCCGCAGCGTGATCGAGGCCGTTCCCGTCTGCCGCATCGCCCGTACAAAGCCAACCTCACCTGGTAGCACCGCCACAAGCTCATAATCACCCGCCGCGTTGGTGCTCGGGTACGTCGCCGAGATCGCCGCCAGATTTTCCCAGTCCGGCTGCATCAGGTCCGCCGTCCATTGCAGAAACGGCTCGCTACTAACCCCGTTGGTGGCAATGCCGACCGTTCCCGTGCCGCCATCCAGCGCAAAAGTGGTGATCTCCAGTCCCGCCTGCCCCGGCGTCATCACGAGTGCGGGCGTCCCGTTGTTGGCAATCGTCAGCGCGTTGGTCGTCGTCATCCAGTCCGCATAACTCAAGACACCAACCCCGGATACGTCCAGCACATTCCAGCCACCGCCAAGGATGATCTTGTGCCCGCCAAGGTAAACATTCGTGGTTGCGGTGTACTCCGCCCAGGCCGCAGGCGTTACCGCCGCCACCGCCGACTGCATCTGCGCCAACGGGACCGGCTGGCGCGCCTCCACCGCCGTGTCTACATGGATGATCTGCCCGGCCGTATCGGTCACGTTGCTGTAGAGGTCCGGGCGCGTCCAGGCGGTGGCGGCGATGTTGCTGATCGTCGTGTCGAGCCCGGCTGGCGATGGCAGCGTCTCGACGAGCGAGATCCGGACATACCCCGGATACGCAAACGGGGCGAAGGCGGTCCACTCGGTAAGGGTCAAGTCGGACATCTCGACCACTACATTCATGCCGTTGCCGGTGGCCAGATCGTAGGTCACGGCGGCGAAGCCGTTGCTCGACACATCACTGGTGGCGATCACGGCCTCATTGGTGTAGGTACCGCCGACGTGCGTCCAGACCTGCGTCGTCGTGGATTTGTGGACGGCTAGCGGATCAACCTCGGTAAATGCCACGCCGCCACCCTCCACCGCCGCCACACGGGCCTGCAGGGCGTTGTAGCTGGCGATGGTGCAGAGCAGTCCGACAGCGGCGTCCGTCTCGCTCTGCAGCGCCAGGTCATTGGCCTCCACCAGATTTGTCGGGTACGTCACCCGCCCCGCGTCATCCACCATCACCGTACTCGCCGCCCGCGCTGCCTGGGCCGCCAGAGCCAGCGCCAGAACCGCCACCGTAAAAACACGCCTGCCAGTCATCACGCACCCTCCCCGAGATTGATATGCTCCTGCCCGTCCGCCCCCTGGGCTACCATCGGGTGCCAATCGCCGGTCGTCTCATTGCGGATATGCAGGACATTGTTGACAAACTTCACATTCTCGCTGGCCGTGGTCGGGAACGTGGAAACATTGATGATGTTGTTCACCAGCCGCAGGCGCACCGCCGTGCTGTAGCGCTGCGTATCATCCGCGATCCGGTTAAGCGCCACCTCGAAAAGCACCGTCAGCGTCCGCTGCCCGCCGATCGCCGCGCCGATCTCCTCCGTATTCAGGTTCAGTTCGCCGCTGTAATACGTATAGGCCCCAACCGTGATCTCCTCGAACTCATCCTCATACAGGAGGCTTTCCGCGTTCGCCGCCGTCGCCTTCGCCGAAACCACGATCTCATCGGCGGCCGCCAGCGCCACCGTCGAGAACGGGTCCGCGATCGAGCTGCGCTCCACCATATAGATCCGCACCGGCACCACATCACCGGCGGGCATTTCAAACAGCTCCACCACGCGCGGGTCGCTAAGCCCGGCCACAAACCGCCGCTCGTCAATTTCCCAGTAAAGATTCACCTTGATCCACCCCCCTTGCTTTCTACCCTTGCCGGCATAGTTCCCGCGGGGGTAGGGGAGAGCGGGCGAGGATACGGGCTTTATTCCGCCCGGTAGCGGAAGCCGTTGGTCACGCCCCAGTCGATGTAGCCGGGGACGGGCACTTTTCCTGTTCCCCCGCTGCCTGCGCCATCAGTCCACACGGGCCGCCATGTATATCTCTGTCCGCCGCCGACAATGTATGTGTAGGTCTCGTAATACGGGTTGTAATCCCAAGGAAGCTCCCCGTTAATTTCATCGAACGGTTCTTCCCACGGCCCAATGTCCCAGTTGTTCGTTATCGCCGTGAACGCTTCCCAATCGGAATCATGCCATGCGCTGTAAACGTATCCAGCGCTGATGTTGTAGGGGATCAGGCCACCAAACCAATTCGTACTTCCGACTCGTCCGCCAAGATATGTATTCGTGCCGAGCAGCAAGTCGTGAACAGCTGATGTTATCTGGCAGGTGTAGTGGATGTTTGTCATCGGCCCACTACCGTAGTCGTAAATCTCGTAGTACTCGAATGGATGCGTGTTTGTGACAAGCACCGGAGCATAGTATCCATTCCCCTCGACAGTCACCGGGTTCTTGATCACGAAACCTTGCGGAAAGTTTGTG
>CAZOXS010000287.1:0-3113 GCA_964583785.1 uncultured Victivallales bacterium | reverse complement strand
CGCCAGCCGCACCGCCAGCGCCCCCCCAGACGACATGGCGTCGGCACCATTGAGATAGATATTCATAAACACATCAAGCAACTGGCCGGCATCCACCAATGCATACAAGTCCGGCTCGTCCTCCTGCAACTCAAATGCGATGCCGCGTTCCTTCAGGGTCGGCGCGATCAGTTCATAAGCTTTCTGCAGCATGGCGGCGACGCCCACCGGCTCCAGGCGCACCCCGGCCTCCGCGCCGCTGACGCGGACGACCCCGAGCAGTCGCTTGGTCAGGTCGGAGGCGTGACGGGCCGCCTCCAGGATGTGCCGGGCAGACTCGTGGGGCCGCGTGTTCGGCAGGAAGCTGTCGGCGATCGACACCGCATAGCTGCTGATGACGCTGAGGATATTGGAGTAGTTGTTGCCTACCCCGCGCGCCACCGAGCGTATCGCCTCCAGCCGCTCGTTCTCGATCGCCATCTGGCGGGCCTGCTTCTGCCCGGCGATATCACGCACCACCAGCACGACGGACGGGGTGCCATCCACGTCGATCATGTTGGCGCTGACGGCGACATCCAGCCGCCGCCCCGACAGGTTGACCAATACGGTCTCGTAACGCTGCGGGAACGCTTCGCGCTGTGTCATACGCCGGTAAAGGCCAACGGTACGGTCGCGTTCCTCCGGTGCCAGGTGCTGGGTGAAGGAGGTGCCGATAAGCGCATCGGGGGCGGACTCCATCATCGCGCACAGGCGGGGATTGACATAGGTCAGCACCTGGTCGCGCAGCACGCAGATGCCATCGATGGCGGACTGCACCAGCTCGCGGTACAGCTGCTCGCTGACCTGCAGTGCAGTACCCACCTCGTCCCGCACCGCCAGTTCCTTGCGCAACTGCTGGTTTTCCGCCTCCAGCGCGAGCAAACGCACCGTGACGTCGTCGCCTCTCGGCAATGTCACCCCACCCTCACTCATCGTTTTTAGCACCTTCCCTGCTCGCCACCTTATACCGGACCTGAAATGACAGACGGGGGCAGTCTACACCGTTCGGCACCACCTGACAAGCGCGGCTTTTTCTTTGCTTGCATCGGGGGCGGGCCGGATGCAGTATGGGTGCATTCACAAATTGGAGAAAGCATCATGATTGCCGAAAAGCAGATACTGGACGCTCTTGCACAGATAATCGATCCTGATTTCCAGCGCGACATCGTCTCGCTGGGCTTTGTCAAGCAGGTCGCGATCCACGGGGGCGAGGTCGCCTTCACGATCGAGCTGACCACCCCCGCCTGCCCGATCAAGGACCAGTTCAAGGCCGAGGCCGAACGGATTGTCGCGGCCCTGCCGGGCGTAAGCCGCGTCAAGGTCACCATGACCGCGCGCCAGCAGCCTGCACGCAAGCTGGCCAAGGGCAGCGGCCTGGGCAAGGTCGTCAACATCCTGGCGGTCAGCTCCTGCAAGGGCGGCGTCGGCAAATCCACCGTCGCCGCCATGCTCGCGCGCAATCTCGCCCGCCGCGGCCTGCGCGCCGGCATCCTGGATGCGGACATTTTCGGACCCTCCGCCCCCACCCTTTTCAACATGCACGAGACCGGCGTGGAAACCACGCCGGACCAATACATCCTGCCGCGCCTGTACGAGACGCTGAAGGTCATGTCATTCGGCTTCCTGACCGGCGACAAGCCCTCGGTCATGCGCGGGCCGATGGTCTCGAACTTCATCCAGCAACTGCTCCACCAGGTTGAATGGGGTGAGCTGGATTGCCTGATCATTGATTTTCCCCCGGGAACCGGCGATATCCAGTTGACGCTCTCGCAATCCGTGCAGATCGACGGGGCGGTGATTGTCACCACCCCACACGAGCTTTCCCTGACCGATGTGCGCAAGGGCATCATGATGTTCGATACCGTCAACGTGCCCGTGGTCGGCGTGATCGAGAACATGGCCTATTTCGAATGCGGCGGGTGCGGCAAACGGCATGCCATTTTCGGGCCTTCCGGCGGCAACACGCTGCGTGAGCGCTTTGGTCTGGAGACGCTGGCCACGCTGCCGATCAACACGATCATGAGCAGCGGCCTGGAAACCTTTGCCGCCACCGCGGAAGCGGCCGCCGCCACCGATGCCGTCATGCGGGCGCTTGGCAGGCAATTGATCGCGAAGCCGGCCAAGCCGGAGATCGAGACAACCGCGAGCCACATCAGCCTGAAATGGCCGGGGGAGGCAACGGTTCGCATCCCGAACCGCGACTTGCGGGCCGCCTGTAGCTGCGCCCTCTGCGTGGACGAGATGAGCCGTCGCCCGATCCTGGATCCGGCCGCGATCGCGACGGATATTCATGCCACGGCGGTGCGGACGATCGGGAATTACGCCCTGGGCATCACCTGGTCGGACGGTCACGACACCGGGTTCTTCCCGTACCGGCGTCTGCGCGAGATGGGGCGGGACTAGTCTGTAACTTCACGCTGTTTTTACTCTATGCTCAATGCAGATTAGGGCGAAAGAGTAGGTTAAAGATTAAGGGGACGAGCATTTCCCCCCTAATCTTTCGCCCTAATCTTTCGCCTTAATCTCCCCCATACTCGCAGTTTCACCCTGCATCATCCGGGCACACCCAGGGGCCGGGACCAGGTAGCAGTCAGAACCAGAGAAATAACACAGCGAATGCCACCATCAGACAGAGTATCCCGGCGGCCGTCCAGGCGAGCTGCATCGGCGTCTTCTCCTCGATACCGTGGCGCCTGCGCCTGCGGCTGCCCGCCAGCTCGTAACTGAAGAGCAGGCAGCCAAGCCCCCACCCGGCCAGCAGGGTCAGGTAAAGCGGCGGCACAACAAGAAAACGGCACATCTGGAAAAAACCACCCGTTCCGACGGCCAAGGCCAGAAGTTTTACAAGCTTTAGCATGTCCATTCCATCCTTGTGTTAACCATAATGACATCACAGGCTAACACGACGCTAACAACCTTTCAATAGACGTATTCATTGACGAATGGTATCAGATCGTGGATGTTTAGGTTCCAAAAAGAGTATCAGGCGATTGATGGTGCCATGGCCGCCAGGCCGTGGACCCGGAGTATCGGCGGTGATTTCGTATTGCGCGTTGGAGGTAAATTATGGCTGGGGAACGGATTCTGGTGATCGA
>CAZOXS010000286.1:0-14099 GCA_964583785.1 uncultured Victivallales bacterium | reverse complement strand
TGCGGACAACAATGCGGTATTCGGGAACGGGGGGACTGGCGGTAATGTCACTTTGGCCAGCCCGACATCGGTCAATTCGCTGACGTTCAATTCGTTCGGCGGGGCATACGGTATCGGTTCCGCAGGGCAGACCATCGCGCTTTTTTCTGGTCTAACCATGAATGCCGGGGCGGGGGCTGTTACGGTGGTCAGCCCCGTCACCCTGGGCACGGCGCAAACGTGGGCGAACAACTCGCCCGGTAGTCTTACGGTAAGCTCCACGATTGATAACAACGGCAATGACCTGACTGTTTCCGCTGGTGGAAACACATACATGAAGGCAGGCATTATCAGCGGAACGGGTGGTCTCATCAAGACCGGGACTGGGTTGCTGGAGTTGGGTGGACAAAGCAGTGGTGCAACCCACACCTTCAGTGGCGGTCTTACCGTAAACGGAGGCGTAGTGCGGATTCTTTCGGCACAGCAGACGGCTGGCTTCATGGCCAATGCCAACACCGTTCTGAATGGTGGTATTATCGAACAGTACTGGAATGACTCTTTCAGCCTGTCTCTCGGTGCCGGCAATGGACAGATTCAACTGCCCGGCGGCGCAAGCGGGTTCGGTTCAAACGGAACCGATTACAATGTGCAGCTTTTCAACAACGCCAATACCGAAGTTGTGTGGGGAACCGCTTATTTTAACCCGTCGACGTTGGTTTTGCTGGAGGTTACATCACAGACAGGCGGGACATTGATCTTTAAAAACAAGATTGATCTCAATGGAACCACGCGGACAATCGCTGTCAACAAGACTTCCAGTACGGCCAACGGTGCAACCATTGATAGTGTGATTCGCGATAGTCAAAGTGCCGGTGCCGGTTTGATCAAGACAGGTCCCGGGCGTCTAATCCTTACTGGGGCGAACACATATACTGGCGGGGTCACCATCAACGGCGGTATCTTGCAGGCCGGTAATGCCACGGCCCTCGGAACCAGTGCCGGGGCACTAAGCTTCGGTGGTGCTGGCGCCACTTTGGATCTGCGTATCTCGCCCCTGACGGTAAGCGCACTTTCATCGTCGGGTGCCGGCTACGGCTTGATCACATCGGGGACATCCGGTGCACGTGCGTTGACCGTGAACCAATCGGCAGATACGACTTATAGCGGTATTATCGAAAATGGAAGTGGAGAATTTGCACTGACCAAGACGGGTACGGGCACGCTGACCCTGTCCGGGGCGAATACCTATACCGGCGCGACGGCGGTGAACAACGGGACACTGCAGGTGAATGGATCGCTGACAAGCGCGGTTACGATCAGCAGCGGGGCGACACTGGCGGGCACAGGCACGATCACCGGCAACGTAGGCGTTCCCTCGGGAGCAACCCTGCAGCCGGGCAGCCCGGATGGCACGCTGACGATCACGGGCGATGCCACGGTCGGAGGGACGCTGGCGATTACCCTCGACGGAAATGGCAATGCGGTGGATGTGAGCGGCGAACTGGACATCACCGGGGGTTCGCTGGAGGTCACCGGAACCACCTCTAGCGCGATCCGAGTTATCGCCACCTACGGCACACTCACCGGCGACTTCGGTAGCAATCTCACCCTCCCCTCCGGTTGGGTAGTCAACTACACTTACGAGGGCAACAAGATCGCGCTGACCGGTCCGTCCGGCACGATCTTCCGCTTCCGGTAGGAGGAATGTTGGGGAAAATGCTGAAATACTGAGATGCTGAAACGCTGAGATGCTGAGATGCTGAAAATGACGTAACTGCCAAGTTAGCGAATGTTACGAATTTAGAGGAACCACGGAATACGCAGAACACACGGAAAATCGAATACCTCGTTTTTTTCGAGGTGGGAAAAGTCGAAATCAGGAAAATGGAAAACAGGAGGAAAACATGCGGGCTCTGAAAGGTATTTTGGTTGTGGTTTGTCTGGTTGCTGGTCAAACCTTTGCAGCGCAAGAAGTAGTTGTTCATCCGGTAGGTGTTACGGGCCACGATGGGGGTAACTGGACGGATTATAGAGGTCATCTTACCGACATGCTTAATGGTACGGATGTTGGGTTTTTAACTCCAGATCATCTACCAGGAATGAACACATCTGCAGATACGTCAGAGGGAACTAATAATCCTGCCGTTTGGACGTGGTCCGGAGATTACCAAAATACCTGGCATGCGAACTCACTACTGGCATCTACAAACTCCTTAAACGGCAAAATAGGATGGGCGGTGATCGATCTTGGTACTGTTGTTGATGGACTCGCGAATCTATATATGTGGGCTAGCTCAATAGCCCAAACAGATTCGGGTAAGGAACAGGTGAGGAATTACAATCTTTATTACTCCAGTGGGGTTGGCATCGACACCTTGCCAGCGATGCCAAAATCCAAGAGTACAACAGGGGATTATGATTTTTCCAGCGGCGATTGGACTCTAATTGGCTCCAACACGCTTGGTTCGGTTCATGGTGCCGTTTCAAACACAAATCTGCTTGGTGGTGTTTCTGCCAGATACATCGGTATCGAGGTTATGTCGATAGCTGCTGTTGATACTCGCATGGCTATCGCCCAAGTGGAAATTACAAGAGCATTACCTCCGTCTGGGACAATTGTTGTCATCAAGTAGATTCCCGCAACAGGCTGTCAAACCTTTAAACCTTCGGGTCAGGCTGTAAATAACAATTACCTGTAGAAGCAGGGAATAAAACTGAAAAGAGTTGGAACCGCAAATTATTCGAATTTGGCGAATTTGGAGGGACGGGTTCCACCCCGTCCGCGTCCTTGGCGGGATGACTACATATAGAGAGAAAGGCCAGAATAGGTGACACTAAAAAGTTGATTGATCAGGTGGACGGGAATAGACTCTAAGGGTGGTTCGGTGATGCAGCAGAGGAGAATACAAAAATGAAGACGATGATCGTGATGATGGTGCTTGGCGGGATGATGGCGGCTGGGGTGGTGCAGATGGCCCAGGCGGTTGACGGCAATTGGATTTCCGATGGGAACGGCAACTGGAGCGACGCAACGAAATGGTCCTCCGACCCCGATGTGCCAGGCACGGCGGCGGGCGATGAGATCAGCCTCAACCATGACATTACGGGAGGTCGGACGGTAACGATTGATGCCACCTCGCGGACGAATGGCACTCTCAATATTGGTGACTCCAACAACACCCACGGCTTCGTGCTGAATGCCAACGGTGGCGCATCGCTGACCTTTGCCAACAATGGCAATGGAGCGGCATTGAACGAGGTTGGATCTGTTGCTGACACGATCAACGCACCGATTATTTTGGATGATAATCTTGCGGCATCGATCGGCGGAGCGTTGACTTTGGGCGGCAGCATCACGACCGCAGCGGGAAAGACGCTAACTCAATCAGGCACGGGCACACTGACGATTTCTGGAAACAATACGCACTCCGCAAATATTTCCTCGACTAACGGGCTGATACTTTCGACGGCAGGCACCTCTACCTTCAACGGCAACATGGCGTTGAGCGGTGGAACGCTGAAGATTAACGCTACAGGCACCACGCTTGCAGGTTCAGGCTTGCTGACGCTCAGCGGCGGCGCGACGATCAGCGTTCCGAACAGCGGCACAGGAACCACCATCGACATGGATCAGCACTGGGATGGTAACATTGCCTCCACCTTGGTCAGTGCGTCTGGCCAGACGATCACCTTTAATGGCCCCGTAACGCTAGGAACCAATGTGCAAGTCGCGAATAAGGCAACGATCATTGTTAATGGAGCAATTGGCGAAGTCGGCGGTAGCCGGAATCTGACCCTTACTAATAACGGTGGCATCAATACCTTTATTCTGAATGGTATCAATACGTACAGTGGTACCACAACGCTCAATCAAGGCACACTCATTCTCAACGGGACACTGACGGGGGGCAACGCTATTTCTGTCAACGGTTCGTCCGTTCTCAACCAAAGTGCCACCGGCGTCATCAGCGGAGCCGCATCGTTAAGCCACAATTCCACAGGTTCCAGTAGCCTGGCTGGCGCGAACAACTATAGCGGACTCACAACTGTCTCTAACGGTACTCTGACCGTGACCGCCCCCTCCACAATGGGAGCTTTGACCATTGCTGCGGGCAAATCATTCATCTACGCTCCTACCACAGCCGGGGCGCTGACCGTCGGTGGCGATTATACCTTGGATTCTGCTACCACGCTGAACGCCGCATTAGGGGGCTCTCTTAGCCAGTCGGCGATTATCTCCTCTGGCACGGCCTCTCTTGCGGGAACCGGAGTGGTCAATGTTCGGCTCATCCCTGGCGTACCCCCTGCCGTTGGTACCCACAACTTGATTACGGCGGCAAGCGGTTTGGACGGTGGTACGTATACCCTTGGCAAGGTTTACAACAACACAGATTTGATCCTTTCCAACTTCGCTCGCACCGCCACCGCGATCAGCGTAAGCGTGGGCTCCGCCACACCGCTCAGCGGCAATGTGTACTGGAAGGGCGGTCTTCCGGGGGCCACTGCCGTCTGGTCGGCATCCGATGGTACAGATAGTAGTAACTGGCAGGTCACTGACGGGGTGAACCAACCGCTCGTGCCCAGTGCCGCGTCCGACCTCGTTTTTTCTACCGCCACTTCTCCCGGTACCATGGCAGGCATGACACTTGGCAACAACATGACCGTGCGGTCTCTGACGATCACCAACACTGCAACCGCCTTCAGCCTGAATGCAGACACCTTAGGGAGTAGCTTGACCATCACCCCGAGTTCTTCCTCTACTGGTATCACCATTGGTACGGGAGTCCTTGCTAGCTCAATTGCCGCGCCGATTGCTCTCGGTGCAGACCAGACTTGGGCGAACCATTCTGCCAATGATTTCACGGTCTCCGGTGCGATCAGTGGCTCTGGTAGTCTTGTCAAGTCGGGGGCTGGGACTTTGATTCTTCTTAATACTGCAAACTCTTATACCGGATCAACCATCGTCACGGGCGGTATCCTCCAGTGCGGTACAGGTTGGACATCAAGAGATTCTTTACCAGGCGGTTATGTGGTGGGCGTGCCCACAACCGGGTCGAATCTTGAGCTTAATGGCGGTACGTTTACTACATATGGTCAATTCCACCGTATGCTGGGTGCTGGTCCTGGCGCATTCCAGATCACGGGTGGTGCCAGTGGATTTAACACCAGACAGGCAGACTCATGGGGTGAGGTTTCCTTCAGCAACAACGTCAACTTTGAAGTTGTGTGGGGAAGCGACTACTTTAAACCGGATGTGTTCGTGATGAACGAACAGGCAGCAGCACCAATTCAAATTGTCAACCTACTGAATAAGATCGACCTCAATGGTGCCGATCGCACAATAGCTTGTAATTCTACCAGTTCAATAACACCTGTCCTAAACAACGGCAACATGACCAATGCCGGCGGGCGGGTGACCGGCGTGATTCGCAACTCAGGTGAAACGCCAGCGGGGATCATCAAGATCGGTCCCGGCTGGCTTCAGTTGACGGCGGTTAACACGTATGACGGGGACACGTATGTTGAGGAGGGTACGCTTGATTTGGCTGCCAGCAGTACGCTGAACGATGACACGTCCCTGCGCGTTTCGGCGGGTGCAATGGTGAATCTGCGTACGGGTGTCAACGAGACGGTCAAAAGCCTGTATTTTGACAATAAACCGGTCACAGTCGGTACTTGGGGCAGTGGTCTTAGTGCGGCTGACAATACGGATGATACCTATTTCTCTGGCGATGGCATTCTGACGGTGCTGCACATGGAGCCACCCTCTGGCACCGTGCTGATCGTGAGATAGCCGTTTATCCATGGGGGGAGTCCACGGCGTGTCGTTTGGTTACTCTCTGGCGGGTGGTCTCCATCAGGCCCAGCGAGGCTTGCCATTCGCTGCGGAGAAACGCCTTGAATGCCGTTATGGCCGGATGCGGTGGCAGGAGCCGGTCGTTGCGCTGCACGACGCCGACGGCATTCTGATACGTCCAGAGCAGGTCAATATACTCGACGCACACCCGTGCACTCCACATTGGGGGTTCCCCGTTTTGGTTTACACAGTAGTGTTCAAATGGATGTGGTGGATGTGTCCCACGGTAACGTTGGCGGCAATCTCGTAGGGTTCCTCGACCGGGGCGGCAATCCAGGCAGCATCGGGCTTGAGGTCGGAAATCAGCTCACGAAACCCTCGCGACAATCGAGGTGCCTTGGTTAGCTTGCATTCAACCAGTACCCTTTTTCCTGCTCTTTCCAAAACAAGATCGACTTCGGCATCATTGGATGTGCGCAAGTACGAGGTTTTCCAGCGCGGGTTTGTCGTGATCAGGTTTTCGAGCACGAATCCTTCCCAGGACGGCCCGTTCACGGGATTGGCCATCAGGTCATCCACACAGTCGATATCCCGCAAGGCATGGAGCAGTCCACTATCGCGAATATAAAGTTTTGGGGCTTTGACAAGTCGCTTCTTGATATTCGCTTCCATGGGTGGCAGGAGCCGAATCATGTAGGTCTGCTCAAGAATCGATAGGTATTTGCGCAATGTGGGAACAGACAAATCGGCTGCAATTGCAGCTTTGCTGTGGTTTATGGTCTGTCCGTGGTAGTGCGCGAGTATTCGCCAGAGCCGTTCCATGACGCCAAGAGGAATTGAGAAGCCCAATGCCGGGATATCCCTTTCCAGGAATGTCCGGATAAAATCCGCTCGCCAGGCGAAACTATCCTGATCGTCCTTGGCCAGCAGACTGTCAGGAAAGCCACCTCGGTTCCATATATCCTGCCATGGTTGGAGATGCAATACTTCATCGTGGCGCAAAGGTGTCAAATCCACAAAGGCGATACGTCCGGCAAGCGTCTCGTTGGATTGACGCAGCAGGTCACGTGATGCCGAACCCAGAATCAGTATTCGGCCGGGTCTACGGTCGCGGTCAACCTCGACGCGCAATGCCGGAAATAAATCGGGCACCAATTGGATTTCATCAAGACAGATAAGATGATTCCGGTGGCGTTCCAGGAATAGTTCCGGTTCGGTGAGTTTGCTTCGGTCTGCACGGTCCTGAAGATCCAAATAGACACGGTCGATCGACCGTTCCGCAAGGAACTTCCGTGCCAGTGTTGATTTGCCGCATTGACGCGGCCCCAGTATGGCCACAACTGGGGAGCGGCTTAATGCACGCTCAACATCGTACTCGGCCTTACGCTTTACGTAATCATGCATATCGAAAGCCTTTATTATCGAATTACATGGATATAATAGCCGGTAAAGCGGTAAGGTCAAGTGCGTTTTCCTCACTCATAATCTGCTCGCCATAATGTCACGATTAATAATGGTTATAATAGAACGAATTTTATGTGACAGTTATTTGTGTTTATTCTGTTTTATGCAAACAAGGACTTGCAATCCTTTTTTGCATACTTCATACAGCTTCCATGATTGCCCGATCCATAACCCACGAACTCGTCACGGTGACGCGCGAATATCCGGTGGTGACTACCCGAGGGCGGCGAGAAGCGAGTCGATGAATAAAACACTTGTCTAACCAGAGAGAGGCGCATATCTTTGGTCCCATGATAAAACGCCGTCAGATTAGCGAGTATGTGCATCGCATGGCAGATCGATTCCATCCGCAACGGGTGATCCTTTTCGGGTCGTATGCATACGGCCACCCATCGCCTGATTCAGATGTTGATCTGCTTGTTGTCATGCCGCACCAGGGACATCCGGCCGTGATGGCATCCGAAATTCGAAAGAATGTCAGGTCAGGATTTCCACTGGATCTGGTTGTCCGGAGTCCTGAAGAAATTCGTCGCCGCATAAGCATTGGGGACGTCTTTATCAAAGAAGTCCTGGAACGAGGGCAACCGCTGTATGAAGGCTAATACACGGGAATGGATCGATAAGGCCGAATCCGACTTCACTAGTGCAGGGCGAGAGTACAGAGCCCGCAAGTCCCCGAATTTTGATGCAGCCTGTTTCTTTGCTCAGCAGAGCGTTGAGAAATACTTCAAGGCCCGGCTCCTCGAAGCAGAAATTTCGTTTCCAAAAACACATGATCTTGATGTGCTGCTGGATCGGATTGTTCCGCTAGAGCCATTGTGGGAAGCGTTTCGGTCTGGCGTGAGTGATCTGACCAGTTTCGCGGTAGCTTTCCGCTATCCTGGCGAATCGGCCACACGAGACATGGCACGTCTCGCGGTTGCCAATGCCAAACAGATTCGAGAACAGATACGCATGGATATGCGGATTGGTTAGTCTCAAACACCGTCATGCGGCCTGGTGAGCAGCGGGGTCTGCGACTGCCCGAGGCGGTCGCGTAGCCGCTTGAGGTATTCGCCGGCAACGATCCAAGGGGCGCGGTTCTCCCAGTAGGGGGTACCCTGTACGATGGCGAATTCGATGTTGTCGGGGGCGTGCGCCTCCAGACGTTCCAGGACGCGACGGGCGTGAAAACGGCTAGTGACCAGTGCCACGCGTTGATAGGGGCGACCGCGCAGGTAATCGGCGAGCGCCTGCATCTCGCCGTCGGTGTTGCTGAAAACTCCAGGGACCACATGAATGACTGGCTTCCCTGCATCCTCGCCGTATTGCGCGCGTTTCCAAACCTCCAGCGCCTCGACACCCCACTCTGTTCGTGTCAGGTTGCGTTGGTGTTCGCGCGACCACAAGCTTGGCTGCGGATCATTGCCCACGAGGATCACCGTTGACAACGGTGCACGCGCGACCCAGGCGGTCAGCGCACGGAGGCGGCGCTGCTGGGCGCGCGCCCCGCAGACGAGATAGACGGCATCCCACGGCTGCGTGGGATCCGCCAACCGGCCGCGCATCTGCAGCCGGTCGGCAGCCGGACCGCACAGCAACGCGAGAATCGCAAGCCCTGCGAGCGCGGTGATGCCGACAAGACGGCGGAGTTTCACGCGACGGTTCATGTTCTGGCATGTGCGAGGCTCTTGCAAAACCTCATCCACAGAAACCGGCTCGCGAGGACGCTCGCCCTCCATTAAGGAAACAGGCACCATTCCGAAAGTTGGAGGGCGAGCGTCCTCGCGAGCCGCTGGGTGGTTCTGCAAGTGCCGCGTGCGTCTGAATATCATGTCGGTGTCCTTGGTGTTCGCCGCCACGCACCGGAGAGGTTGCCGCGGCAGTAGCGCACGAAACCGACGAGCAAGGCCGCCTGCATGGTGACGAAGTGATCGATGCCGCGGCAGAGTTTACCGAGCGCTCCCCTCCATGCCAAGCGCCGCGCAAGCCGTCCGGCCAGCGCGGCTATCAGTAGCAGGACACTGCCGGTGATAGCGGCTAGAGCGAGTAGCACGAGCGGCGAGCTGGCCGCACTTGAGCGACAACAGGCGAGCGAGACGGTAGCGGCAGCCAGCACGGCAAGCACCAGATGCGGTGTGAACCAGCGCAGGATCTTGTGCGACCAGAAGCAGCCGGCAAACCGGCCGTAGCGCGGATGCAGGCAGGCGCGACATAGCCAGGCGGCCTGGTAATCGCCGCTGCCGATACGGACCCGCCGTTGCCATTCATCCTGCACCGCCGGCACATCCTCCTCGGCCACAGCGCTCGGATCGTAGAGCATACGCAAACCAGCCTCGCGCACTTTCATGCCGATGACGAAATCATCCACGACCGTGTTTGTCGGGATCGCCTGCCAGAAGCACGGCGGTCGCAACGCGTAGATCGCGCCGTTGGCACCGAGACAGGAGTCGATCTCCGACTCGCGCGCCTTGAGTGCATTCTCCAGATTCCAGTATGACTTTTCCGCATCGCTGCCGGAACCGGTAAAGACAAGCCGTCCGCACACGCCTCCGACCGCAGGATCATCAAAGTGCCGTGCAAGCTGGCGCAGTGCATCCAGGCGGAAGCGGGTGTTGGCGTCGGTGAAGACCAGCAGCGTGTCGGGCGTATAGCTGTCATGCCGTTGCGCCCTCGCGACGAGATCGCGCAGCACCGCCACCTTGCCGCGATTGTGCGCGAAGGCAATGACTTCGATCCACGGGGTTGCCACAGCAGCGTCCCTTGCACGCGCGGCGGTATCATCCGTACAGCCGTCGGTGCCGATCAGCACGCGCACGCGATCGCATGGATAATCCATCGCCACCAGGTTCGCCACACGCGCGGCAATGACAGCCGCTTCATTGAACGCGGAGAGCAGTACCACGACTGGCGGAGTGTTGGGCGTTGGTTGTTGGGCGTTGGTTGTTGGACATTGTGTTTCCTGTCTGCTGCCTGCGGTCTGCAGTCTGCAGTCTTTCTCGAAGTCCTGCGTTGCGTCGCGCGCGTCATGAGCCTGACGTTGCGTCACGAGCAACAGCAGCGGATAGAGGATCCATGCGTGGAAGAGCAAGGCGAGCGGAGCAAGCAGCAATGCGTACAAGATGAATATCATGCAGAGAGTCAGCCATAAAAAGAGCGCGAGGTCAATCGGTGCGTTCATGAATTTCAAGGCGAGGATTCACATCGCCATGAGCGCGTGTGAGACGTTATAAAAAAATCAAAAAAAATCACAACAGCTATTGACGACAAAATTAAAACGGTTTAACGTTTGCGTTAGCTGGTGCAGTGACTGCACACAATGTGTGGCACGCGGCATATCGATGACCAAGGCTGTGGTGGCTTTCGCGAGTGGATATGCATAGCGGCCGTAAACGTGCCGGATTTCCCGGCGCACAGTGAGGAGAGGCTGAGTTATGGCAGCAAAGAAAACAGCGACGAAGACCGTGGCCAAGAAGGCAGTGGCGAAGAAGGCTCCGGCCAAGAAGGCCGTTGCCAAGAAGGCACCGGCGAAGAAGGCCGTTGCCAAGAAGGCCCCCGCGAAGAAGGCCGTTGCCAAGAAGGCGCCCGCGAAGAAGGCGGCTGTGAAGAAGGCTGTTGCCAAGAAGGCTCCCGCGAAGAAGGCGGCTGTGAAGAAGGCTGTTGCCAAGAAGGCGCCCGCGAAGAAGAAATAAGCGGCGTTGTGCAGAAAAGGCGGCCGGCATTGCGCCGGTCGCCTTTTTTATTAAGCGGCTATGCGATTGAAGGAAGGTGCCGCTGGATGAAGGAGACGAACTTATCATGCTGGCCGACATACTGCTGACGATGCCCTGTGCGAGTTTACTTTCGATGATGTTGAAGATGGACCAGCCCGGAATCGTGATCTCCCTGCTGCTGTTCGGTGGTTCCGTTTATGCATGGTCGATCATGGTCTCGAAGTTGATCTATCTGAAGACTGCGCGCGATGAATCGCAAGCGTTTCTGCGGCGCTATCGTGCATTGAAACATCCGGCCGAGCTTTATCTGGGCGAACGGCGGCGCACAGCGCAGGCCCCCGTGCAAGCGGTCTACGACCAGGCCTGCGCCGCCTTGGAGGCCGTGCTGGATGTGCAGGGGATCGGCGCGGAGCATCTGCATGCCGAAGGCGGCTTGTCGCGCGTTCCCCTCAGCGACCGCCAGATCCGGTCCGTACAGAACGCGGCGGAACGCATGGTGGCCGATCAGGCCCTCCTGCTGGAATCAAGCGTGGGCTACCTGGCCAGTGCAGCCAACATGGCACCCTTTCTCGGATTGCTTGGTACGGTCCTGGGCGTCATGGGCGCGTTCGGCAGTATGGCCGGCTCGGGCTCTGCACTGCTCTCGGAAGTGGCCCCCGGCATCGCCAGTGCACTGATGACCACGGTCGTCGGCCTGTTTGTTGCGCTGCCATCGTCGATCGGCTACAACATTCTCAGCGACCGGGTGCGGCAGTTGACCGTGATGATGGACAACTTCGCGCAGGAACTGGTCGGCGATCTCGAACGTGTGCATGTCTCCTGAACAAAGGGATTCCCGATGAGCCGCAGAGTACCACTGGCAACCATGAAGCCGCTCAGCGAGATCAACCTGACCCCGCTGATGGACTTGACGTTCATCCTGCTGATCACGTTCATCATCACCTTCCCGTTGATCGAGCAGGGCGTGCCGATCAACCTGCCGCAGGGATCAGCTACGCCGCTGCCAACGGATACCGCGCGCGTGGTGATCAGTCTCGACGGGGCGGCAAATCTTTATCTCGATGACCGACCGCTCACGTTCGAGGCGCTGGTGGCGCAGTGCGCGGCACTAGCGCAGACCGCCCCCTCAACAGCGATCTATATCAGGGCCGACAAGGACGTGCCGTACGGCGACGTGGTGCGCGTGCTGCGAGCGTTGCACGAACGCAAACTCACACGCATCGCACTGGTAACCCGGAGCGAATCGTAGCCCAGTTGCGCCGCAACTGAGGCAACGGGGATGTGCATGCGATTACGAAAAGCACCCGCGAATATGCCGGATAATAATTTGCGGGCATCGCGAAAGCCGCGCTCGCGGTCCAGCCTTAGCTCGGCTACGGCGGGCAAGCGGCGAACGGGCTACAAAGTGGGGAACAGGTGATGTGAAAAGATTATCGCCAAAGCAGGCAAGGTCCTCCCTAGTGCTGCTGCTTGCCGTTGTGCTGTTCGCAGCGCTATGGCAAACCGGTTGGATCGGCGGTGGCCTGCGTCGACACCTGCTCCCCCGCCTGCTTCCGCCGCTGCTGGAGCCGCAGGGCGTTGCCATTCGCGGGATCTCGACTGGTGGTGCCCTGGCCGAGCACGCCGGGCGCGGTCTGCAGGTCACCATGAGCAAGGCTTATCTCATGGAGCTGCTCACGCGCAGTCCGGTTCCCGCCTGGCTTTTGCCCCCCGGCCTGATTGTCGACGGCATGGCGATACACGCCGACTGGCTGCCGCCGGATACCCAGAAGGCCCTGAGCCTGCCCTGCGTGTGGCGACTTGATGCCGTAGCCGGCTTGCTACCGCGGATACATATCCAGTTTCCCGTTGCCGAACTCAACAGCCTGCTGAGCGATGAGTTCGCCGAGGACTGGAGTGAGCGCGGCGAGTACATGCTTGGGCACTACGACCTCGATCAGCGGATCCGGTTCGCATCGCTGCATCTCGAATCGCTCGACATGCCGCGCCAGTCGCCATCAGCTCCACTTCGTTTCCGCGCCACCGCGACCGGTCGGCTGCGCTACTGGTTCAAGGACGGGGTTGTGTCCGCACGCCTGACCGCCGATGTCCAGCGGCTTGCCATCGTGTTCACGTTCGCGCCGGTGGTGCACGAGGACGGCACGGGGTTCGATTACGCGGCACGGGTCGAGAAACTCGATATCCGTGTGGACAACATGGCTCCCTGGCTGGAAGAGCGGGTCGCGGATGCGCTCGCCAAGTCGATCGAGCACTCGCAGAACAAGCGCCGCAAGAAAGCCAAGATGGCCCGGCACCGCCTGCCCGCCTGGCTGCCGCTGGATGTATCCCTCGTAGTTGAGCTCACCGAGCGGCAATAGTCACCGTGCTTGCAAGCCTACCGTGTCCTTTCGCAAGCAAATAAGGCGAAAAGCGCGGGAACGCAAATTTGGTTTGATCATGCAAGCCGGATTCGTGATACTGCGGGTTCTGGAGGTTGATCATGATTATGGGATTTGCACATGTCTGCCTGGCCGCCACCGATCTGCCGGCCGCAGAGCGGTTCTAAGGCGAGGGACTCGGGTTCCGCAAGGTTTTCGATTTCATCCGCAACGGTACGGTTACCGGGTTCTACCTGGAAGTGGCCGAGAACACCTATATCGAGGTATTCAGCGGCGGCGAGATCAACACCACCGATAGAGCCCCGATCGCGCCTTTCTGCCTCGAGACCGATGACATCGACCAAGTGGCCCAGAGACTGACCGAAAACGGCTATCCCGTTACAGGAGGCACTTGCAGAACCCCTCGTGGTGCCCGCTTGAAGCCGGGCACCACGAGGGGTTCTGCAAGTGCCTCCCTATTAATTCACTTGGCGGTCTTTATACCAAACCGGTGATCCGGGGGTCCATGTCAATTCACCCAAAAATAACTTCAATGAGCCGCTTGACATCCGCTTAAGTAAGTAATAGGTTACTTACTATGAAAACACGGAATCAACCTTCACGGCTGCCGACGGACGAGCGGCGGGCGGTCACGGTGCAGGCGGTGATCGACCTTGCCGCGCGCACGAATCCGGCGGAAATCACCACTGGCGCCATTGCCGACTGCATGCAGATCACGCAGGGGGCGCTCTTCCGGCATTTCCCGACCAAGGACGCCATCTGGGAGGGCGTCATGGACTGGGTGGCCGG
>CAZOXS010000285.1:0-6009 GCA_964583785.1 uncultured Victivallales bacterium | reverse complement strand
GCTCAGCGATGGCGACTCGAATGCCGGCATTATCGAGCCCGAGACCGCGATCAAGGCAGCGAGGGAGCTGGGCGTCAAGGTCTACACCATCGGCATCGGCAGTACCGGACGTGCGCCGGTGCGGGTGACGGACGCCTTCGGTCGCCAGGCCATCCGGCACGCCTGGGTGACATTCGATGAGACGCTACTGCGCCAGATTGCCGACGAGACCGGCGGGGTCTACTACAACGTCAGGGATGCCAAGGGACTCGACGGCGCCCTCGAATCAATCAACACGCTCGAAACCACGAAGATCGAACATAGCGTCTACCGCCAGTACGAGGAACTATTCACACGCTTCGCGCTGTCGGCTCTCGCCCTCCTGCTGGCTACCGTCTCGCTGAACATGGCCATCGCGAGGAGGGTAGTGTGAGTAAAGTCGAAAAGAGAAAGTCGAAAAAACAAATGAGCATCCGCCAACGCCCAACATCCAGCATCCAACGCCCAAAATCCAAGGAAAGAGTCCCCAACTTGGGCGTTGGTTGTTGGACGTGGGGCGTTGGATGTTGAACCCTGAAACCTGATATGAACTTAACATTCCAAACCCCCTGGCTGTTGTATTTGCTTTGGATCGTGCCGGCGCTGGCGGCGTTATGGATCGCCATGCACCGGCGGGCGCGGCGGGCGCTGGACACCTTCATCCCGTCGGCCATGCAGGCGAAGCTGCTTCCCGCGCGCGGCCAGGCGCGGCCGGTCTGGCAGACCGTGCTCGTCGCCATCGGCAGCCTGCTGCTGCTGGTGGCCGCCGCCGGTCCGCGCTGGGGCGAACGCGAGGAGACTGTTCTGCAGCAGTCGCGCGACCTGGTGATCGCCATCGACGTCTCGCAGTCCATGCTGGCCAACGACATCCATCCCTCGCGGCTTGATCGCGCGAAGGTGGACGCCATGGACCTGATTGCCTCGCTACAGGGCGACCGTGCGGCCCTGCTGGCGTTCCGTGCCAAACCGGCACTGGTCTGCCCGCTGACCACCGACTACGCCTTCCTGCGCCAGGCCCTGGCCGGCATCACCACCGGCTCCGCCCCGCGGGGCGAGACCGATATCGGCAGCGCCATCGCCCGTGCGCTGGACGCCTTCAGCGAGACCGAAGCGTCGCACAAGGCCGTGATCCTCATTTCCGATGGCGAGGATCTGAGCGGCCTGGCGCTCGAGATGGCCGAGAAGGCCGGGGAGCGCGGTATTCCGATTTACACCGTTGGCTATGGAAGCCGTACCGGTTCCACTATTCCCGACCCGCAGAGTCCGGGCAATGTGCTGCGTCACGAGGGCGAGGCCGTCATCACCAAACTCAACCACGAGTCCCTTCTCACGATTGCGCAGGAATCGGGTGGATCCTACATCCCGATCGAGACCGCCGGCATGTCCGAGACCACACTCGGCACGATCTACAGCGACCACCTGCGCAATGTCACCCGCCGCGAGCTGGCCGAGACGCGTCGCCGTCGAGCCGTGGAACGCTACCAGTGGTTCCTGCTACCGGCGTTCCTGCTGCTCGCCGCCGCCTGCACCCTCAGCCGCGGACGGCTCGCCACAGGGCCGCGCACACCCCGAGCGGCAGCGGCAATCGCACTGATCACCGCGCTGCTGCTACAGTCAGGCAATCTGCGCGCCGATTCCCCCACAACCCACACCCTGCCAACGGCACAGGATAGCGCAACGAATGCCACCGCACAGGCGCAAACGACCGCACCCGCGCTGGCATCGGCCCCCGCGCTTCCGGATGAATTCGCGGGACTGACCGGGCACCGCGCCGCCCGCCAGGCCCAGAAGGCCTATCGGCATGGCGACTACGAGACCGCCGCCGCCCTTTACCGTCGCGCAGTCACCGACAGCTCACCGCGCACGGCCCAGGCCTACCGCTTCAACGAAGCCGCCGCGCTGGCCGCCGCCGCTCAACATCGCGAGGCGGCCGACGGGTTCCGCGCGCTCTCGCTACAGGACCGCTGCGGCGAAACCGAGGCCACCCCCGCGCTGGGCGCCACGCTCTACCAGCTCGCCGCCAGCACCAGTGTCACCAATGCGGCCGGTGCCGCCGCCCGCCGCGACGCCCTGCGCCAGGCGGGCGAGGCCTTCAAGGCAACCCTGCACAACCGCCCAGGAGCCGACGCGGCCCGGCACGACCTCGCACTGACTCTCAAGCAGCTTCCCGACGCCGAGCAGCAGGCCAAGGTGCTGCGCCTGGCTGAACAGTACGCGCAGACACAGGCACCGGCACTGGCCAGCGAGATGCTCGCCATCCAGCGGGAAATCGCTGCCGCGATTGGTCCCGCCGCCACGAATCGCGCCCCCGTGCGCATTGCCGCCTTCGAGGCCCTCGCCACCCGCCAGCAGGAGAATGCCGACCGATGGCTGCCGCTGAAGCAGAAGCTGGCTGAAGCCCTGGCACAGCAGCAGCAACCACAGGATGACCAGTCACAGCAGGCGCTGGCCGTCCTGTTCTCGCTGATGGACGTCACCCAGCAGAACATGATCGACAGTTTTCATCAGTTACGCGACATCGAACCGGATGCCTTCCGCCCGGCCAAGCTGGCGGAACAAGGTAACTACCAGCTATGGAAAGCGGTCGCCCCGCACGAGATGCTACTGGGCGAGGACATCACGCAGCAGACCAATGCCATTGCACAGGTGGCTGGCCAGCAGCCGCCTGATCCGACGCTTTCCACCGCCGAACTACAGCAGGAAAGTGCCTCCCTGACCGATCGGTTCCGCATGCGCTTCGAACAAGCCGTACCGCCCGAAGGCAATCTGCAGCCGCCAGCCGAGGACGCGGACGAAGATGCCGAGCCGCAGGGGATCAGCGCGGAAACACGCGCGCAAATCGTGGAGCTGGCGACCGAGACCGCCGGCATCCAGCGCGACGCCGCCGCCCTGATCAAGGCCAGCAAGCTCGACGAGGCCATGGCCGCGCAGCTCACCGCCCGCGACAAACTGCGCGAGATTGCCGAGCTGCTGCCAAAACCGCCACCGCAGCAGCAACAGCAGGACGAGCAAAAGCAGGACCCGCCGCCACAGCAGCCGGATCAGCAACAGGAGCAACCGCAGCCTCAGGATCAGAAAGACGAACCGCAACCGGAAGAGAAACCGGAGCCGGACAAACAGCCCGAAAGCGACGTCCAGAAGCTCCTGCAGCGGGCCCTCGAGCGCGAGCGCGAGTTCGAGGAGGAAAAACGCAAACGCCAGAACCGCATTCCACTCCCCCCCTCCGCCCGCGACTGGTGAGGAAGGACTCCTGACGCCCGACGCCGGGCATTCTCTTTACCACACGGCGTCAGGTGTCGGGCGTGCAAGGGTGCCCGCCCCACCCCGATGACTATTTCACCGGCGTGAGTGTGAAGTCCTTGATCGAGAGGCCACGGATGTTGTCTCCCGTGCGCGAGAACGTCAGGACGGTCTTGCCGGCAGCCAACTTGATCGTGACTGGTTCGGTCTGGCCCCACAGCCCTACCGTCAGCGGCAGCGCGATCTCGACCGGTGCCCCGCCCTTGGGCGTAACCACGAGAAGCTGGCCCCAGGTCGGGCAGGCCACGCGGGCCGTCAATGTGTAGGCTCCCGCCTTCGGCACGTCGACCGTATACTCGAAGTCCTGGGCCGCGCCCGTACGGTTGTAGTGAAGCTGCATGCCCCCCAGGTTGCTGGGCATGAAGAGGATCTTGCCCGTGCTCTTGGTGGGGTTGCTGGTGGCCGAAGCGGGGATCGTGATCACGCCCTTGGCGTCCACCGAGATCTTGCGGTCCGCTTCGCTCACGGACGGCGACACAAACGCATACTCCACACTGGACTCGTTGGCCTCGCCTAATTCCTCACCCACGGCCGCCAGCGTCACCGCCTTGGACTCCGCGATCATCGCCCGCTGGCGGTAAAGCGACACACCATACCAGAGACCGGGAGTAACCTTGCCCTCGAAACCGTAAACGGGCGTTTCCCCCATCACATTGCCGATCCACTGTGCCCGCTTGACCTGCATGAATTTGTCACCGAGTGTGCGCGCCTGCGTGGTGGCGAGGAAATCGAGATCCTTGGTGTAGCGGGTCTTGGTCGTCCCTGCCCCCCAGCCGGCACCGAGGTTGGCCACCCAGCCGTCGGGCGTCCAATGGACGAGGGCGGCATGCCCCGGCTGCGGACGCGCCGTCGTCGGGATACCGAACGCACGCAGAATGAAGCGGCCGAAGAACGCGCGCCGACCACAGACGCCGCCGTTCATGAGCATGTTCTGATAATCCTGAAGCTCGGGCTTGTCGTACTTGTTGTACTGCGAGCCGTACTGGACATCGGTGCGGACAGCCGCGACATAGCGCCACTTGTAGTCATCCGTGGTAACGTGGTCCGGGCGATAGCTGCGCAGCATCTCGCGCCCCCAGGCCAGGATCGCATCCGGCTCGTCGCCATCAACCACAAACCGGTAATCCCAGACGCTCAAGGTCTTGAAGGCCGGGTCCAGTTCACCCGCCAGGAAGGCCTTTTCGAAATGCAGGTAACGCTGGACCGGGTCGACCGTCGCGGGGGCGGTGTCCTTGACCGCAGAGGGGTTGGTCTGCCTGACCGGTACGGCATGTTCCAGGGCAACCGCCAGTGCCAGCCGCTGCAGCACGCCTTCGCCGGCCTTGGCGCTCGCCTGCTGGATGTCGGTATAAATCGTCATCGCCTGGCCATAGTTGCCACCATTGGCGCCATCGGCCACCAGCATCTGCAGCATCAGCGTCTCATCCGCCAGCAACTTCGCGACTAGAGCCTCCTGCGCCTGACCCTGCGCGGCAAAGACCGCCAGACCGCGCGGCGTGGCCTCGGTGAGCACCACGAGACGGGCAAGCTGACCGTCCAGCTTGCTGCTGGCCAGCAGATTCGCAAGTCCCAATGCCTCGGTCGCCTTCAGCGTATCGGCCTGCGCCTTGGCCAGTGCCGCCTGAGCTGCCTCCTGCCGCTTGCGCAAGGCCGGCTCCTCCGACAGCGCCGCGTCCAGCAGCGCCTGGCGCTCATTGAGCGCCTGAAGCCCTTCCTCACGATTCTTTTGCCACTTCTCCAGATCCGCCTGGGCGGCCGCGCGCTCGGCATCCGTCTTCGCGGCTTTCAGTTGCGCCTGAGCCTTGGCAATCCCCTTGTCGGCACTGCCGATCCACTTGTTCTTCGCGTGCCCGACCAGCCCTTGCGCGTGGCCGATTTTACCGAACTGCTGCTGGGCTGCCTCCAGTTCCGCCTCCGCCGCCTGCTCGGCCTCGCGGGCTTTTGCCAACGCCTCCAGCTTCTGCGTGTGGACCGATGGCAAGACTGCCTTGAGCTGCGCCTGCAGATCCTTGAGCTGACCGGCATAACCTGCCTCAAGCGCCGCCGCCGCCCCCGTAAGCGGTTCCAGGACAACCGCTTTCGGCTTAGCCTTGGCTGCCCAGACCGCCGAGGTCCCCATCACCAGCGCCAAAATCATCCGAAACCAACTGATTCTGCTCATGTTCACATTTTCTCCTCGTTTTCGGGATGCCACCCATCCCGTGAATTGCCAGGCCACCTTACGTGCCTGTCACGACAGTCTAGCCCGACAGCCCCTCGCTCAACAAGCCCCTAAATCGTCTCAGGCGCGCCGATGCTCATAAAAACGGTTTAAAAACGCCGGATTGGCCTCATTGAAAAGCAGGGTGGCGATCCGATCCGCCTCGCGCACAACCGTCCGTTCGTGATGACACACAAAGCCCCCCGTCGAGTCGACACGCCCGGTCGTTCCATAATTAATGCAGCCGCACCAGTTCATGCAACGCGGCCCCAGTGTACAGGCGGCACATTCCGGATCCCGGTTCCCGCGCGACGCCAGCACCGCCCGGCGACGCTGTTCGTCGAAACCGAGGAAGACGTTCCCCAGGCAAAGGGGGCCACCCGCATCCTCCCCCACCACCCGCTCGCACGGATAGAGGTTGCCGGACGGGGCCACCGCCAGCTCGCTACAGCCGAATCCGCAGCGGTCGCTGCATGCGTATCCGTCCTTGA
>CAZOXS010000284.1:0-4978 GCA_964583785.1 uncultured Victivallales bacterium | reverse complement strand
GGCAAGGTGCCACGACCTACAAAGAAAGGGTACTGCCGCTCGCGCGGCAGTACCCTTTGCTTTTCGATACCCGACACCCTTACAGGGTTAGTTCCCCCATCCAGTTGCCATGGACGTTGCAATGCTCGACCACGGTCACCTTACCGGTCTTCACCGCCAGATGCAGTGAGACGGCCGGCTTGCAGGTTACCGGCGACAGCCAGACACGCGAGATGAACTTGTAGTCCAGATAGGTATCCAGATACTGGATGAAGTGCTTGGGCTCCATCACATGCACGATTTTGCCAACCACCGTATGCACGTCGTTGCATTCGGCAATCAGTCCGCAGGAGGTCTGCTTGATCACCGGGATGTGCTTCTTGTCGCCATCGGTCAGGTTGGCCGGATCGGCAGGTTTCTTGATCGCCTCGGCATTCTCATGGAACGCCGACTTGGGCGAACGGCACACCAGACACATTTCAGGCGCCTCGTTGAACTCGATATGCCCACAGGTCTTACACTCGAATATCTTCATCTCGTCTCCTCCCGTATTTCCCCGGCAACAGGCCGGGACGTTTCACATATAGTCACACTGCCCTGATAATATCACGCCGCCGCCAGACTGCAACCCTGAAAAAACAATCAGACGTAGCCGAGCTGTTTGAGGATCCAGTGGTTCTTGGCCCAGTTCTTCTCGACCTTGATCCATAGCTCCAGCTTGATCTTACATTCGAACATCTGCTCCAGATCCTGCGTCGCTTCACGCTTGACCTTGCGCAGCAGCCGCCCCTTATCCCCGATCACAATGCCCTTCTGCGTCGGACGGTTGACCAGCACATCGGCATAGATGGTCCACTCGTCACCGTTCTCGACGATCTCGCCGACGCGCACCGCCAGATCGTGGGGCAACTCGTCGTGCAGGACCTTGAAATACTTCTCGCGAATCACGTCGCCAATCGCCAGCTTGCGCGGGAAATCCGTCAGCATCTCCTCGGGAAAGAGCGCGGGGCCTTCCGGCACGGCATCGAACAGGACCGACAACAGGTCATCCACCCCGCTGCCGTTCACGGCTGACACCGGCATCCACAACGCCACCGCCTCGCCCCGGCAGCGTTCCCAGGCCGCGCGATAGGCCTGCTCGTACGGCCAATCGAGATCGCGCTTGTTGAGGACGAAGACCAGATTCAGTTCGGAGCCGGCCAGCTTGCGCATCCACCCCTCGTCCTCGTCACGCAGCGCCGTGGACGGGTCCAGCACCAGGACAGCCACATCGGCCCCGGCGATCGAGGCTCGGGCCGTGCGGTTCATGATTTTCCCCAGATCGTAGGTGGCCTTGTGCACGCCGGGGGTATCCATGAAGACAAGCTGGCCGCGCGCCTCGGTATGCACGGCCCGCACCATGTTGCGCGTGGTCTGCGCCACGGGGCTGACAATGCTGACCTTGTCGCCAAGCGCCGCATTCAGCAGCGAGGACTTGCCGACATTGGCCCGCCCTACCAACGCCACCATCCCGCACCGGAAACCATCCGTCACTCCGTCCATCTGCAACGCCTGCATCAATACGCCTCCAGCACTGATAGATTCGGGCAAACATCCCGGTCCATGATCGTTTCCCCACGCCCGCCGAGCCCCAGCCCGGCGACGGCAGCCACCATAGCCGCATTATCACCGCAATAAGCTGGCACCGTCAGCAGAAGCTGCCTGCCCTGATGCGCCATCGCCGACGCCAGAGCCTCGCGCAGCCGGCTGTTGAGCGAGACCCCACCCCCCACCGCCAGGGTGCCGGCACCGCTTTCCTGCATGGCCAGGGTCACCCGCCGCAGCAGGGCATCGACAATCGCCTCCTGATAAGAAGCCGCCACATCCCGCAGGCGCTGCCCCTGATCGGGTGCCAGCGGTTCCGCCTCGAGGTAATAGCGCAAGGCGGTCTTCAATCCGCTGAAGCTGAAACAAAATCGGGGATCGAGGCCGCCGGTCCATGACTTGGCGTCCACCCGGCCACGCGGGAACCGCCGATAACGCGGATTGCCTTCACGCGCCAGCCGGTCCAGCACCGGCCCTCCCGGATACCCGAGCCCGAGCAGGTTCGCCCCCTTGTCGAACGCCTCGCCTGCCGCATCATCGATCGTCTGCCCCAGCCGTTCGCCGCGGCCGGGGGCATCCACCCGCACCAGGCAGGTGTGCCCGCCGGAGACGATCAGCGAGACAAACGGACAGGCCGCTGCCGGTTCCGGCGTACCCGGCGTAAGGAACGGCGAGAACAGGTGTCCCTGCAGGTGATTGACCGCGATCAGCGGTACGTCCAGCCTGTAACTCAACGCCTTGGCGGCGGCCAGTCCGACCAGCAGCGAGCTGGCCAGTCCGGGACCGTACGTCACCGCCACGGCATCGATCGATTCCCAGCCGATTCCGGCTTGCGCCAGGGCGTCCTCGATCACCGCCGGCAGCGCGCGCACGTGCTCGCGACAGGCGATCTCGGGCACCACGCCGCCGTAGGGACCGTGCAGCGCGATCTGGCTCGAGACCGTACTGGAAAGCACACGGCATGGGGCCTCGACCACGGCCGCCGCAGATTCATCGCAGGAACTCTCGATGCCGAGAATGATCACGAATCGCCCTGTCCGCTGAGAATCAACAACGCCTTGAGCAAGTCAACGCCCCGCTGCAGCGGTTCATCCACGGCATCCGCGAAAACCTTTTTTTCATCTTCGGTAAATGCAGCTGGCGATTCCTCGGACGCCCGCCGCTGCTGGACACGCATCCACTGCTCACGACTGACCGGGACCATGATGTCGGGCTCCAGTCCCTTGTTATGGATCAGTCGATCGGATGGCGTATAGTAGTAAGCGGTCGTCAGCCGGATCGCCGACTCGCCATCCGTACGGCTGCGGATAACGCTCTGCACCGAGCCCTTGCCGTAGGTCGTCTCGCCGATCAGCACGCCACGGCGATGGTCCTGGATCGCCCCGGCGACAATCTCCGAGGCGCTGGCGCTGCCCTTGTTCACCAGCACGGCCATCGGCATCGCCGTATAACGCACATCCCCCCCCGCGCGATACTCCATGCGTTGTCCCAGCTCGCTGCGGCCTTTGGTGGATACCACAAGTGCCTTGCGTTCCAGGAACAGCTGCGACACCTGCACCGCCTGGTTCAGCAGTCCGCCGGGATTTCCCCGCAGATCGAGCACCAACGCGCGCATACCGTCGGCACGCAAGGTATCCAACGCACTTTGCAACATGGCTGCCGTCGGCTCGGCAAATTGCGTCAGCCTGACGTAGCCGATACCGTCGGCAATCAGACGCGCACCCTTGACGCTGGCCACCTCGATCACATCGCGGATAATTTCCACATCGCGCGGCTCCATGTCCCCGCTGCTGACAATCGAGAGCACCACCGATTCGCCCCTCGCCCCCCGCAACAGGGTTACCGCCTCGCGCAGGGTCATGTTCACCGTACTGTTGCCATCGATTTCCATGATCATATCGCCCGACTGCAACCCCGCGCGGAATGCCGGTGTATCCTCGATCGGCGCAATCACCATCAGCACGCCATTACGCTGTCCGATATGGATCCCGATACCGCCATAGCTTCCCGAGGTATCGTCCAGCAGATCCTCGTATTCATCGGATTCCATGAAACTGCTGTGGGGGTCCAGCGATCGCAACAGCCCGTCAAGCGCCCCGTGCAGTAGCTCCTCGTAGGTAAGTTCATCGACGTAATGCTTGCGGATCTGCATCAGCACTTCGGTCAGCAGTTCCATCTGCTGATAGGCACTTTCCACTGAATCAACCTGGCCGGTGGACACCACCGCCTCCACCGGCGGGGCGGATGCCGGATCGACAGCAGCCGGGTCCGAGGCGACGGCAGCAACCGCCAACAGCATCAAGCGCGGTATTCCCGCCAACCATAAGAACGTCTTTTTCGTCATCGCGCATCTCCCATAAACGGTTCAGGTCTTGAATTGCGATGACCCTTTTACCAGACCCACGGAGGAAAAACAACGCGAACCTCAAACGGACAAAGAACACGCTTGATCGATTAGTGCGACGTGTTATGCTGCACGTCATCGCCTACTGAATCAGGAAGGGGTTCCGTGCGTTACGCTTTTGTTTCGGATATACATGCCAACCAGCAGGCTTGGAATGCGGTGCTGACGGATATCGCCACACGGCGGGTGGACCGGATCCTGTGCCTCGGCGACACCGTCGGCTACGGGCCGAATCCATCAGAAGTGCTCGCCTCGCTGTACCGTCATGTGGATGGTTTCTGCATGGGCAATCACGATGCGGTCGTCTGCGGCAAGCTCGATTCAGGCCTATTCAACGATCACGCCCGCCAGATGATTGCGTGGACCCGTAGCCATCTGGCCGACAAGGCGGTCCGGTTTCTGGCCGGACAGCCGCTGACGATCTCCGGTCCGGGGTTCCGCTGTACCCATGGCGACTTCACCGAACCGGCTGCTTTCCATTACATCGAGGATGCCGCCAGCGCCGCCCCGAGCTGGCAGGCGGTAGAAGAGCCGCTGCTTTTCTGCGGGCACACGCATGTGTCGGCTCTTTTCGTGATCGGCAAGAGCGGCACCACGCACGCGCTACCGCCACAGCCGTTCGTGCTCGAGCCGGGCAAACGCTATCTCGTCAATCCCGGTTCGACCGGCAATCCGCGCAGCGGTGATGCACTGGGCACATACTGCATCTACGACAGCGATGCCGCCAGCGTGCGCTGGCATACCGTCCCGTTTGATCTGGATGCCTGCCGTGTCGCCATCCGGGCGGCCGGGCTGAACGAGGCCGCCACCGGCTTCCTCGCCCTGGACCCGCGGCGGCGCTTGACCACCGTGCGCGAGGCGGTCGACTTTTCACCTGCCCGCAACGCGGCGGAAAAGGCTCAGGGGGTCACAGAAGTCAGCGAGCTGACGCGGCTCAGCCGGACGGCACGCCGCTGGAAACGCGCGGCGGTGGTAGCCATGCTGATCGGCACGGTTAGCGCATCCGCTGCG
>CAZOXS010000283.1:0-5371 GCA_964583785.1 uncultured Victivallales bacterium | reverse complement strand
GAGCCTTCCGCCGGGGTTGACCGGATCGCGCTGGCGATCCTGTGCAACGCCTACCGGGATGAGTGGGTACCGACCGGCGAGGGCGAGCTGCGCCAGGCGGAGCCCGGCAAGCCGGTCCCGGACGGATACGAATGCCGTACCGTGCTGCGTTTCGCCCCGCGTGTGGCGCCCGTCAAGGCAGCGGTCTTCCCGCTGCTCAAGAACAAGCCGGAACTGGTCGACAAGGCGCGCGGCATCTACGCCTCGCTACAGCGCTGCTGGAACTGCCAGTATGACCAGGCCGGGGCTATCGGCCGCCGCTACCGCCGCCAGGACGAGATCGGTACCCCCTACTGCATCACGGTCGATTTCGACTCGCTCGAGGACGACACGGTCACCCTGCGTGAACGCGACTCGATGAAGCAGGAACGGATCGCCATCAGCGAAATCATCCACCGGCTGCACGAGGCGATCGGGTAAGTTCCCGTGAACCTGTACCTGCACATTCCGTTCTGCTCGGGTAAATGCCTCTACTGCGCATTTTATTCCGAGCCGTATAAGCAGGAACGCGCCGACGCGTTTCTGGATGCCCTCGAACGCGAGATGCAAGCCAGCGAGCACCTGCCCGCGATCGTGGAGACCCTCTATATCGGCGGCGGCACCCCTTCGTCACTCTCTCTGCCGCAATGGCAGCGACTGACAGGAATCCTGCAGCGGGAAGCCGATTTATCGGCCTGCCGTGAATGGACGGTTGAGGCCAATCCGGGGACCGTCTCGACCGCGCTGGCGGCCCACTGGCGCGAGAGCGGCATCACCCGCGTCAGCCTCGGCGTACAATCCATGCACGACGGTACACTCGCGCGAATCGGCCGGCGACACAACGCCGCCCAGACCACCGACACCGTCGCCCTGCTCCGCGCCTGCGGCTTCGCACGAATCGGGTTGGACTTGATTGCCGGACTTCCCGGCGTATCGCCTGCCGAATGGCACGCCACCCTGGAGCGCACGCTTGCGCTCGCACCGGATCATGTCTCGGTATACGCCTGCAGCGTCGAGCCCGGCAGCCAACTTTACGCACGCCAGCAACGCGGGCAGCACAAGCCATCCGACGACATCACCATGGTAGCCGCCCTTGAAACCGCCGAGGTGCTGCTGGACCATGCCGGGTTCGAACATTACGAGACCTCGAATTATGCAAAGGCCGGACAGCGCTGCCAGCACAACGTCAGCATCTGGCAAGGAGCCGATTACATCGGGTTCGGTCCTGCCGCCGCCTCCCGCGCCGGACTTGAGCGCTGGGCAAACACCCCCGACCTCGATGCCTACCTCGCCGCGACCGCCCACCCCCCGCGCGAGCGCGAGACGCTCGCACCCGCAACCGACGCCGCCGAACGCCTGATCTTCCGCTTCCGCCTCGCAGACCCCGTCTCGCTTGAAGAGGTCGTCAACCACCTCGGCCCCGCCGCCCAACACCTGCGTCATTACTGGCAGCAACAGCTTGAAGCCCTCGCCCGCGACGGACTGCTTACCCGCGAAGGCAATGCCTGGCGCACCACCTCCCGCGGAGCCCGCTTCGCCGACACCATCGCCGAAGCGCTGCTCCCGCCGACGCCACGGGTATAAGTGCCAGACTATTCAACCCGTTCGTCTATGCCGATGCCATTAGACGATCACCGATTTTACGGGACGGCTCAATGAACGGGGCGGTTCCTGGCCACGACCGAACCGTATGACTTGGTCAGACCGCCCCCGCCTTAGGTTCATCATTTAACTTTCAACAATCCAATTCAACTGCTGCCAGTGACGGGCTCCGGTGTTGGACTGCGGGACTCCCGGTGTGCTGCGTCCGTCCTTGACGTAGCGGGTCAACAAGGCCTTGAGTTTCTCAACCACTTCGGGATACTGACCCTGCACATTGTGCTGCTCGGCAATGTCGCGCGAGAGATCATAAAGCTGGATCGCGGGCAGGCCTTCGGACTCCTCCGGATGCCCCGGGCGCGGCACGCTCCAGCCGCCAGAGTCTGGACACATCTCCAATTTCCAATTCCCTTGGCGGATCGAGAATGAACCGTTGATGGAATGATGCACCGTCGCCTCACGTACCGGAGCGATTGCCGTGCCGTCCCAGATCGGCAGGTTGCTCACGCTGTCTTCAGCCGCCGTATCAGGCAACGCGAATCCTGTAACGGCCGCCATCGTGGCCGTCAGGTCACTCAGGCAAACGGTCTGGTCGGTAACGCTCCCGGCGGCAATCCGTTCCGGCCACCGGATAATCAAGGGTATCCGATGCCCACCCTCGAAGATGTCGGATTTCATCCCTCGGAACACATAGCTGGGGTTGTGATTACAGGCCGACAATTCGTCAAAATCCGCCTTGGGGGAACAGCCATTATCGGCCGTGAAGATCACAATCGTGTTCTCGCTCACCCCGTTTTTCTCAAGTGCCTTCATCACCCGCCCCACGGTATCATCAACCTGCAGGCAGAAGTCGCAATAGGTATTCGTGCCGGACTTGCCACGGAATGTCTCGGTCGGCAGGATCGGCGTGTGCGGCGCTGGCAGCGGGAAGTAGATGAAGAACGGCTTGTCGCCTTGCGCGTAATCGCCGATCAGGCTCTCCACCTTGGCGGCAAGCGTCGGCAACACCGCTTCCGGTTCGAAGTCGTCGCCGATCAAACCGCTGCGCATGAATTGCTTGTCCTTCATTCCATCGAAGCGGCGGGGCGTTGCCGAGGTGGCCATGTCGTTCTCGATATAGACATACGGCGGCATGTCAAGCGAGGCACTGATGCCGTAGAAATAGTCGAAGCCATGATTGACCGGTCCATTGGTAATCGGGGCGGCAAAGTCAACCTGCTCCTCGTCCTGATAGGTCGAGGCGATGCCACCATCCTTCAGCCGCCATTCGAGGCCGAGGTGCCACTTGCCGATGCAGGCGGTGCGGTACCCCTGCTCCCGCAGCATGGAGGCAACGGTCAGCCGTCCATCTTCCAGGATCGGCCGGGAATAACCGCCGGTGACGCCCTGCTTGAGTACGGAACGCCAGTTGTAACGTCCTGTCAGCACGCTGTAACGCGAAGGCGTGCACACGGACGAACTCGAATGGGCATCGGTGCAGCGCATCCCCCCGGCGGCCAGCTTGTCGATGTTCGGCGTCTTGAACGCCGCGCGCGCGTTCAGGCACGAGACATCGCCATACCCCATGTCATCGGCGAAAATATAAACCAGATTCGGCGTCGACTGCATCTGTTGGTTCCCGCGTTTTTATAATGTCTATACAGGCAACGCCCATACTTACTCCACGACCTACGCGGCCGAGGGCTACAATCACCGCAGGGCGTTCTGGGCGGGGCCGGACATGCCTTCGCGTACCCGTTCGATGCGCTTCGCGCGCCCGGTCCTGGCGTCGATGTCGATGATCGCCCCTTCCAGCAGCGCATCACCGTTCGCCATATCGAACTTGCCGGGCATCCCCGTCAGGAACGTCCCCAGCACGGCCTTTAGATCCCGTCCGATAGCCGAATCCTTCACCCCGCTCATGCCCAGATCGGTCAGGTAGGCCGTGCCACCAGGCAACACCACTTCGTCAGCCGTCTGCACATGGGTATGCGTGCCGACCACCGCGCTGACCCGTCCGTCGAGATAGCGCCCGAACACGATCTTTTCGGACGTGGCCTCGGCATGGAAGTCCACCAGCCGGATGCGGCCCTCGGGCGGCGAGGCCAGCAGGGCATCCGCCGCCCGGAACGGGCAGTCGTACGGCTTCATGAAGACGCGTCCGATAAAGGACATTACCGTGACCGGTCCCTGCGGTGTCGGCACGGTCACGACCCCATGGCCAGGGCAGCCCGGCGCAAAGTTCAGCGGGCGCAGGATGCGAGGCTCGGCATTGGCGCACGAGACGAACTCCTTCTGGTCCCAGGCATGATCCCCGAGCGTGATCACATCCGCCCCCGCTTCAAAAAGCTCATGCGCCACCTTTGGCGTGATGCCTTTACCGCCGGCGGCGTTTTCGGCATTGACGACCACGAAATCGACCCCCGCCTCGCGCCGCAGCCGGGCCGATACCTGGGCGAAAACCAGTCGTCCGGGACCGCCAACCAGATCACCTACCATCAGGACTTTCATGTTTTGCTCCCTTGCTATAACATCAACTTTTCTGTAGCCCACTCGCGCCGCGAGTGTGGCTCCTGCGTTGCAAGCAAACGGCTGGTTGCGAAAGCACGGGGATTTGCGTACCATACGCGCGTTCCCGCTGCCTCAGTCGCGGCGCGACTGGGCTGCATCAAACAACCGTATTCTCCAAAAAAACACCCCCTCGCTTTCGTCCACCCCGGTGGTGGCGGGCGAGTTTACTTTGCGTAGTCGATGCAGCGCCGTTCACGGATGACCGTCACCCGTATCTGGCCGGGGTACTTGAGTTCCGCCTCGATTTTTCTGCACATGTTGCGCGCCAGCACCATCGCCTCGTTGTCATCGACCTTATCCGGCTCGACCATGACACGCACTTCCCGACCAGCCTGGATGGCGTAGCTCTTCTCGACGCCCTCGAAGCTGTTGGCAATGGCCTCAAGTTTCTCCAGCCGCTTGATATAAAGGCCTGTCGTTTCTGACCGCGCCCCGAGCCGCGAGCTCGATATGGCATCGGCAGCGGCACAGAGCGGTGTATACAGCGAGGTCGACTCGATGTCCTCGTGATGCGCGGCGGCGGCATTGATCACCTCCGGGGCCTCGCCGAAGCGCTTGAGATAGTCACCGCCGATCGTGGCGTGTCCACCCTCGACCTCATGATCAAGCGCCTTGCCGATATCATGGAAGATCCCGACCCGCTTGGCCAGCAACGGATCGAGCCCCAACTCGCCGGCCATCACCCCCATCAGGTGGGCGACCTCGACCGAATGGCGCAGGACGTTCTGGGTGTAGCTGGTGCGGAAGCGCAGCCGTCCCAGCGTACGGACCAGCTCCGGATCCACGCCCTGGATACCGAGCTCGAACAGGGCATCCTCACCGGCGGTCTTCATCGTTTCCTCGACCTGCGCATGCGCCTTCTCGACCAGCTCCTCGATACGGGCGGGATGGATGCGCCCGTCGATGATAAGCTGCTCCAGCGCCTGGCGGGCCACCTCGCGGCGCACGGGATCGAACCCGCTGATCACGACCGCCTCGGGCGTATCGTCGATCAGTACACTGACACCGGTCGCCGCCTCCAGCGCGCGTATATTACGGCCATCGCGACCGATGATACGCCCCTTCATGTCATCGCTGGGCAACGCGACTGACATGGTCACGATGTCACTGGTGTGCCCGGCGGCATAGCGCTGGATCGCCTGCGAGATAATCTTGCGCGCCTCGCGCTCGGAGGTCTCCCTCGCCTGCTCCTGTGACCGGCGGA
>CAZOXS010000282.1:0-5446 GCA_964583785.1 uncultured Victivallales bacterium | reverse complement strand
CAACGGTGCCAGCCCGCCATTGGCCACTGCGTCCGCCAGTAGTTGATCCACCTTGCGCCGGCTCTCCGCCGTCAAATGATCGTACGCGCCTGCCATTCCCGTGCCACCTTTCTGAAATGTCTCGAAGAGATTAGTTGTTCCTGATTGACAATATGACAGAATAGTGGACCATCAATAAATGGAAAAAGTTGACAAAGAGTTGTCATTAATTGATTCAGTCCGCTACACGCAGGCGCAGGCGCCCGCGGACATGCCCGCGTTCCTGGACATCAGCGATGGGGGCCGGGTCTATCATTACGAGCTGCTTATCGCCAATTTGTGTGAGCGAAACCAATCCACGCGGATGCCAACGGTGGAACATATTCATCCTGTTTATCATATCGTGCTGTACACCAGCGGCAACGGCTACATGCAAATCGCGAATCGCTTACATCCGGTCAAGCAAGGCACGCTGGCCGTGATTGCCCCCGGCATATCGCATGCGTTTTCCCCATCGGGCGGATGCGTGTCATACCATGCCTTGACGTTTGCACTCAAGAACGGCACGGATAGCCTTGCATGGGACACCGACCGTCTGTTGGCGCACTACCTCGGCAAGCCGATCAATCTACAGCCGCTCACGCATCCCGATGTTTCGGGATTCGCCCTTTTGCGCCGTCGGATCGAAAGCTTGGTCAGTGCCCTGCAGAACCAACCCATCGACTGGCTGCAGCACCAGTTGAATATGATATCGCTATTGAGGTTGATCGGTGATCTGGGTACGGCAACCACACCATTGCCCGGACTCGTCGAACAAACGCAGGTGTTGCTGGATGCACGCTTCGCGGATCCGTCGCTGACACTGCAATCGCTGGCAGCCGAGTTGCACACGACCCCGGAACATCTGTGCCGCCAGTTCCGGCGACAGACCGGCAGCAGCCCCATCCAGTACCGCAACCGCTTGCGGATACAGACGGCGCGCGCCCTGCTGCGCAACACCAACCTGCCTTGCAAGGCAATCGCCGATCGCCTGGGCTATAGCGATCTTTACACCTTCTCGAAAGCCTATCGCCGCGCCGCCGGTCATTCCCCCGTGCAGGAGCGAAACCGTGCGGAGTGAAATCTGTCACCAATCGTCGGTGCGGAACGGCGAGGCCGGCAACCCCTCGCGATTGTAGAGGTTGCAGCCTTCCGGATTGTGGCTGAACGCATAGCGGACCGCCACCGGAGCCGGCACGGACGGGCTGAAGACGATCACGCTGTTCGTCCCGTCGATGCGGGCATCGGCCCAGTGCCATTGGCGGTCCTCGCCGGCGATGGCAAACCGTTTCAGCACACCCGTCGGATCCTCCGCAACCGGTTCCAGGCCGTTCTTAGTACCAACGATCAGGCCTGAGCCGGTATACTCGAAGGTCACGCGGATGGCCCCCTGCTCGACGCTGGACGATTTAAGAAGCGGTCCGGAAAAGACGAGGTTCGTGCGTCCGTATTCATTCCCCAGCGCCCAGAGCGCCAGGCGCAGGCCGACATCCTGCTTGTTGGCGGGGTGGATGTTGCCCGCCTCGCCGATATCGATGATAACCGCCATACCGGTGTTCCTGATCGCCAGACTCTGCCGCTGCGCCTCCCGGACGTAACTGTAGCCGTCACCACCCGCCGGATCATCGGTCGGCTTGCCGAAGTTGGCTAGCTGCACGAAATAGAAGGGGAAGTCGCCCTGGCCCCAAAGCTTGCGCCAGCCGCCAATGAGCGCCTGCTTCTTGTGATAGTACGAAACGCCCTCGCTCCCGTTTGACTCACCCTGGTACCAGATGGCCCCGCGGATGGCGAACGGAATCAGGGGATGAATCATGGCATTATAGATAAGCGTCGGCTCCTTATTGCCACTCCCCAGAGACGGTAGTTCGGGCATCGGTGGCGGATTCTGCCCCTTCTCGACATTTGCCTCGGCCAGCGGGATCCATTCGCGCATTTCGCCGATAGCCTTCTTGTAGGCCATCCTCCCCGCTTCAGTGGCTGGCAGGGCGGCATCGACAACGGCGGCGATGGCAGCCAGTTCAGGAACGCCACGGAAGCCCTCGGGTGGCGTCCAGGGCTCGATTTTCGTCCCGCCCCAGTTCGAGCCGATCAGGCCGATCGGAACGCCCAGTTCCTGGTGTAGGTGGCGGGCAAAGAAATAGCCGACGGCGGTAAACCCGCCGGCGGTGGCCGGCGTGCTGGTCTGCCATGCGCTCTTGAGATCAGCCAGCGGCAGATCGGCAGTCGCCTTCTGCACCTTCATGTGGCGGATCAACGGATAATCGGCGGCGGCAATTTCCTCCTTCGCGTCCTTTACCCGCCCCAGGGTCAACTCCATGTTCGATTGGCCGGAACAGATCCAGACATCACCCACCAACACATTGGTAAGGGCAATCGGAGCGACCTGCGGTTGACTTTTCGAGGAAACCGAGAACTGATTGCCGACCGCGTTCGCAGGCATCGGCGGCAGCACCACCCGCCACGCGCCCGACGCGTCGGCAAGGGTCTCGGCAATCTGGCCGGCAAACGCGACCTCCACCGCCTCTCCGGCATCCGACCACCCCCAGACCGGCACCTCACGATCACGCTGCAGCACCATGTTGTCCGTGAAGAAGCCCGGAAGGCGCGGGGCGGCGGCGGCGTCATAACCCAGCAGCATGCTGGCGGCGGCCGCCAGACCAAAAAACCGGATCGATCTTATTTGAGTGCGCATATTTATTCCTTTTCGTTGGTCTTTGCTTTTCCTGTTCGGATGCAAATGCTGACATCGGTTCTTCCGTATTGACGTCGGTTCATGCGGACCGTGGACGGTTTCAACATTAGCGCATGACCGGGAGCGCGACAAGCAACCGTTTCGTAAAACGCGTAAGGAAAGAGGTTGATTGCCGTAACGGCGGCGGTTAGACTGCTTGGTATGATCACTTGCCCATTGCGGATCTTGTTTTGTCTCACCTTGGCTGTTCTTGCTTGCGTCAAGCAGGCTATGGCCATCGGGCCGCACGAGTTGCTGGTGCTGGCCAATGCGCGCGAAGCGGAGTCAATGGCTGTCGCCGAGGCCTATGTACGCCTGCGCGACATCCCCGCCGTCAACCTGCTGGCCCTCGATCTTGGCGATGCCGTGCGCGGGGACACACCAAGCATCTCCCCAACAATTTTTACCACCAAGATCTGGGCTCCGGCCCAGGCGGCCTTGCGCGAGCGTGGCATCGGGGATCATATTCTCGCCTGGGCCTATTCAACGCACTTCCCGTTCCGGATTGATTCCTCCCCGCCAGTCTCGCTACAGGGCCTGACGTTCGTGCGCAACCGGCTGCCGACCCCCACCGAGATTTCTGCTGGCACCTATGCCTCCGCTCTCTTCGCCGGCCCCGATAGCCCTACGGGCAACGGCTTCGCCCCGCAATCGTTCGACTCGGCAAAGCTGCTGCTGCGCGACGAGATGCCCCTGCCGAACATGACCCTCGGCTACACGGGCGCTCCCGGCGGCAACACCCTACAGGAAGTGCTCGCCATGCTGCACAACGGCATGGAAGCCGACGGCACCGCCCCGGATGGGACGGTCTACTACGTGACCCGCGACGATATACGCTCAAAAGCCCGCGAATGGCAATTTGCCTCGGCTGCCGACGGGCTGCGGCGCCTAGGCGTGCGCGCCGTGATCACCAACGCCATGCCTACCGGTGCCGAGGGCATCCTCGGGATCATGACCGGCACCCCCGCAGTAGAGCCGGCGGCGGCCGGTCGCTACCGGCCCGGCGCCATGGCGGAGCACCTCACCAGTTTTGCCGGCGTCCTCGACAACCCACAGCAGACCAAAATGACCCGCTGGATTGCCGCCGGGGCCACCGGCACCGCCGGCGCGGTGTGCGAGCCGATGTCCTACTGGACCAAATTCCCGAACGCCCGGTTCTTCAATCATTACCGCATGGGCTGCACGATGATCGAGAGCTTCTACCAGTCCATCCGCTGCCCGCTGCAGCTCATGCTCATCGGCGACCCGCTGGCCGCCCCGTGGACACCCAAGGCATCCCTGCGCATCGCCGGTATCGAACCGAACGAACCGATCGGCCAACCCCGCCCGATCGACCTGCACATCCAGGCCCCCCGCGGCACGCACTATTCCCGGTTCGTGTATCTGGTGGATGGACGCATCGCCGGCGAAGAACGCACCTTCACGCTTGATCCTACCGGACTCGAACCCGGCCGCCACAAGCTGCGCGCCGTAGCCTACCAGGTCGGCTTCGTCCGCAGCCAGGTGTTTGGCACCGTGAATTTCCAGACCTCGTCTCAGCGCACACCGAACTGATCCAGCTCGGCACGCAGCGCATCGCGCTGCCCGGCATACGCCGGATCCTGCGCAAGATTATGCATCTCGTACGGATCGTTTTCCAGATCATAAAGTTCATCGATATCATCGATATCCGGAGCACGGATCAATTTCCAGCGATCGGTCCGGACCCCCAGCAACCGGGGCACGCGATCGGTCATATCAACCCAATACTCGTAGAGGAAGGATGTCCGCCAGCCGGCAAATGCGCCCTCTAGCAAAGGCACCGTTGAGCACCCCTGCACGGTTTGCGGGGCTTGAACGCCCGCCAGATCAAGCAGCGTCGGGGCGACGTCGATATTCAAAACCATCTGCTCAACCGTCGAATTCGGCTTTACAACCGGTGGATAGCGAATCAACAGGGGAATGCGAATCGACTCCTCGTACATGAGCCGCTTATCGCCCCGCCCGTGTTCCCCATGAAAGTAGCCATTGTCGCTTGCGAACATGATGATGGTATGGTCCAATTCCCCGGACTCCTCGAGCGCAGCCAGAATGCGGCCGATACCGTCATCGACAGCATTGAGGGTCTTCCAATAGCCCCGTCGCCGCTGCTCCGTTGGGTCCCACTGGGTTGGCGTGAGTGCGTCAGGGATCGCCTGCACGGCCGCCGGCGTGCCGGGCACGGCTACGCCACCGCGCAGCCATGCGGGTTTCCCGCTGAATGTATCCTGGGTGTTGGGAGGTGACGGCAGCGTTACGCCGTCGTAACTGCCGGCATGGCGCGGTGCCGGGATAAACGGCGAATGAACGGCTTTATGCGACAGGTAAAGGCAGTAGGGTTTTTCGTGCTCACGCTTCATGAATGCAATCGCAAAATCCGTCAGCAGGTCCGTCGTATACCCTTCCGCCTTGAACGCGCGACCATTCTCGTTGAGGGTCGGGTCCGCATAGACACCCTGCCCACTAAAGCTCAGCCAGTAATCGAATCCCGGTCGTGGCTGGGACCGCCGATTCATATGCCACTTGCCCACAAAGGCAGTCTCGTATCCGGCCTCGCGCAGCACACGCGGGAACGAGGGGGTTTTATCGTGATCAATCTCCCGCCCCCGGTTGCTGGTAACGCCATGGGTATGGGCATAGGCCCCAGTCAGGAAGCTCGCACGGGAAGGGGAACAGAGG
>CAZOXS010000281.1:0-11289 GCA_964583785.1 uncultured Victivallales bacterium | reverse complement strand
GCGCCGGAAAAGCAGGTAAAGGGCACCGAGGATCAGGGCGGCGGCGGAGACTTCGCCCATGCAGCCGCTCATGTTGCCGAGCAGGTAGTTGAGCATCGTGCCCTGGTTCCAGTCGATCGGGGCGGCCTGCTGCATGGTCAGCGCTGTCTTGACCAGGCCAAGCGGAGTGGCGGTTGTCGACGCGTCGGGCACCGTCCAGGCCAGTCCCTGCCAGCGGGCGGGGTTGAGTGCCTCGTGCCAGCGGGTCATGGCCACCGGGAAGGAGACCAGCAGGGCAACGCGGGCCACTAGGGCGGGATTGAACGGGTTGTAGCCGATGCCGCCGAACACCTGTTTGGCAATCGCGATGGCGATCACGCAGCCGACCAGCGCCATGCCGGTCGGTAGCGATGGCGGCAGATTCATCGCCAGCAGGATGCCGGTGACCACGGCACTGAGATCGCTGATCCCCAGGTCGCGCCCCATCCACTTGCGGCAGAGGGCCTCGGTGCCGACGCAGCCCAGCACACAGACCGCCGTCAGCCGCACCGCGTGCCAGCCGAACAGGTAAAACGCGGCCAGCAGGGCCGGGGTGAGGGCGATGATGACGTCCAGCATGATGCGCTGGACCGTGGACCCGGAGTGGGCGTGCGGGGCGCTGCTGACAATGAAATACTGTTGGTTCTCGTCGTTCATGATGTTTGGCTAGCTTTTGGTTTGGGCTTGACGCCGTTTCAGGATTACACGGGATTTTCCCATCTTGAGGTGCTGTACCAATGGGCGGTGGGCTGGGCAGGAGAACGCGCAGCAGCCGCACTCGATGCAGTCGAGGATGTTGAGCGACTCGACCGACTCGTAATCACCGGCTTCCACCCGGTTGCTCAACTCGGCTGGCAGCAGGTCCATCGGGCAGGCATCGACGCAGCGCCCGCAGGTGATGCAGGGCATCGAGGAATACTCGCGAACACGGGTGGGTTCGAGAAATAGCAGTCCCGAGGTCGTCTTGGTGGTGGTCGTCTCCAGGTTGGACTGCGCGATACCCATCATCGGGCCGCCGGAAATGATCTTAGCGGCGTCGCTGGCCAGGCCGCCACAGAACGCCAGCAGGTCGGCATAGGAGGTCCCGATACGCGCCAGCACGTTCTTCGGTTCCTTGACGGGATGACCGGTGACGGTCGTGACGCGCTCGATCAGCGGATTGCCGTTGACCACCGCATCCCAGATCGCGTAGGTCGTGCCGACGTTCTCGACCACGCAACCGACATCCATCGGCAGCTTGCCGGAGGGAACCTCGCGCCCGACCGTCGCGAAGATCTGCTGTTTTTCCGCCCCTTGCGGGTATTCGGTCTTCAGGATGCAGACCGCCACGTCGCCCTCGGCGTTGGCGATCGCCTTCTCGATGGCGGCGATGGCCTCGGGCTTGTTGTCCTCGATGGCGATGCGCACGGTCTTGACGCCGAGGACGTGGCGCATGATCGCGCAGCCCTGCCAGATCTGCTCGGCGCGTTCGAGCATGACACGGTGATCGGCCGTCAGGTAGGGCTCGCATTCCGCCCCGTTGAGGATCAGGGTATCGATCGGCTTGTCCGGCGGCGGGGCGAGCTTGACGCGGGTCGGGAAGCCGGCGCCGCCCATGCCGGCGATACCCGCGTCGGCCACGCGCTGCAGGATGGCGTCCTTGCCGGCCGAACGCCAGTCCGGCATCGGCGGCAGCGCGTTGGCGGGGGTATCCTGGCCGTCGGGCTCGATCACCACCCGCAGGGCGGAGGTGCCTTGGACGGTCGGACCATCCTCGACGGCCACGACGGTACCGGAGGTCGGCGCATGCACATGGGCGGAGATAAAGCCGACCGCCTCGCCGATGCGCTGGCCCTTGAGGACGGTGGCGCCCTTGGCCACGACGGGCTTGGCGGGTGCGCCCAGGTGCTGGGCCATCGAGACGCTCAGGCGCTCAGGCAGTGGCATGGCCGTGATGGCCTTGTCGCGCGCCAGTCCCTTGAAATACTCAGGATGGATGCTGCCGCGCAGTTTGAAAAGGGCGGATGTGGTTCTCATGCGTTGCTCCCGGATTTTGTCGCTTCTGCCTCAGGTGCGCTCACGCTTGCGGGCGCTTCGAAGTCTTCGGGATCGCCCGTATTGACGATGCATTTACCCGGGCATTTCACGGCGACCGTGTCGCCTGTGCGTGCCGGGAAATGATAGTTGCGCTTGGCCAGGAAACCATCCATCTCAAAGGCCGCGCCGCCGAGTTTGACGCACAGGCGGCAGCCGATGCAGGCGACCTTGCAGGCTTTCTTGGCGACAGGACCCTTGTCCTTCGAGCTACAGAGGACATGCGTGGTCCGGCTTTCCGGCACCATGTGGATGATTCCGCGCGGGCAGGCCTTGACGCAGGCCTTGCAGCCGATGCAGAGTTCGGGATGGACCCGTGCCAGGTTGTCCTTGATCTCGATCGCGCCGACGGGGCAGACAAACGCGCAGGAACCGTAGCCGAGGCAGCCGTAGCTGCAGAGCATGTCGCCGCCGGCGACCATCGAGGCGGCATTGCAGTCGGCCACGCCGTTGTAGACATGTTTGTGGACGGCGTTCTGTTCGGTGCCCTGGCACAGGACGATGGCGACCTTTTGTTCGCCCGCGACCGCTTCCTGGCCCATGGCGGCGGCCAGTTTATGAAGCACTTCCGCCCCGCCCGGGGCGCAGAGATCGACAGGGGCTGCTCCCGTGGCGATGGCCTTCGCGTAATCGGCACAGCCGGCAAACCCGCATCCGCCGCAGTTGACGCCCGGCAGGATGCCTTCGACCTCGGCGATCTTGGGGTCTTCCTTGACCGAAAGGAATCTCGCGGCCAGCGCCAGGGCACCGCCGCAGACGAGGCCGACACCGCCGATGGTGCCTGAGGTAACAAGTATCGGGGTCCATTCCATTATTTCACCATATTCGCGAAGCCCATGAATGCAAGACTGAGCAGCCCGGCTGTGATCAGGCCGATGGCCACTCCCTGGAAGGCGCGTGGCGGGTTGGCGCGGTCGATCTTCTCGCGCAGCCCGGTAAAGATGACCAGTGCCAGCGAGAACCCGAGCGAGGCCGCAAACCCGAAGACAACCGCCTTCGGGAAGCTGTACTTCAATTGGATGTTGAGCACGGCCACACCCAGGACCGCGCAGTTGGTCGTGATCAGCGGCAGGAAGATGCCCAGCGCGCCGTGCAAGGCCGGCAGGAATTTTTTCATGATGATGTCGACGAGTTGCACGAACGCGGCGATCACCAGGATGAAGGCGATGGTCTGGAGGTAGCCCAGCCCGAGGGGATTGAGGAGCTTATGCTGCAGTGTCCAGGTGACGGCCGAACCGGAGGTCATCACGAAGATCACCGCACCGCACATGCCGAGGGCGGTCGACAGCTTCTTGGAAACCCCGAGGAACGGGCAGATCCCCAGAAAGCGGGTCAGCACGAAATTATTGACAAGGATGGCACCGATCACGATCAGTAGATATTCGGCCATAGTTTGGTCTCCACTTCAAATTCTGATAAAAACAAGGCGTGTCATACTACCGCTTGTCCGCCCCCGGAAAAAGCATAAGTATTTCACAATTAGCCAACAGCTTGTGTTGCAAAACAATTGCGTTCGGTTATGTAAGGTGGTAGGTTGCTGCCTACTGGATGCGGGTTGCAGAATGGTAATTGCATCAATAAGGACCGTCGGATGCCGCGTATTTTTGACAACATAGACGAATCGCTCCTGCCTGCTTTGCGGGAGACGATGGCGTTATGCGAGCGTGCCGATTTCTGTGTCGGCTACTTCAATATGCGAGGCTGGAGTCAGCTCCATGATAGCATTGAGAAATGGTCGGGCGGGGAAGGGCACTGCTGCCGTCTTCTAGTCGGTATGCAGAAACTGCCTCAGGATCAGCTCCGTCAACTCGTGGGCGTTTCCGAGTCCGGCGACCCTCAAATGGACAAGGCCACCGCGCTGGCGCTCAAGAAACGCATCGCCCAGGAGTTCCGGGATCAGCTCGTGATCGGCATCCCTACCAATGCCGACGAGGACGGTTTGCGTCGGCTGGCCGTTCAGCTTGCCGAGAAGAAGGTCGTCGTCAAATTGTTCCTGCGCCACACGCTGCATGCCAAGCTCTACCTTCTCTTTCGACAAGATCCCCTGAATCCTGCAATCGGTTTCCTCGGCAGCAGCAACCTGACCTTTTCCGGGCTCTCCAAGCAGGGCGAGCTGAATGTGGATGTCATGGATCATGACGCCTGTCAAAAACTCTCCAAATGGTTCGAGGACCGCTGGATAGATAAGTTCTGCCTGGATATATCCGACGAGCTTATCGAGATCATCAACACAAGCTGGGCGCGTCCCGACGCCATCCCGCCTTATCAGATTTACGTCAAGATGGCGTACCACCTTGCCCAGGAGGCACGTGCCGGACTCACGGAATTCCGCATACCTCTGGATTTTGGCGATAAACTGTTTGATTTCCAGGTCGCCGCCGTCAAAATTGCGGCTCACCATCTGAACAAACGGGGAGGCGTCATCATCGGCGATGTTGTCGGTTTGGGTAAAACCCTCATGGCAACGGCCCTGGCCCGGATCTTCGAGGATGACCATGGGCTCGAAACGCTTATTATCTGTCCCAAGAACCTGGTTCCTATGTGGGAGGACTATCGGCAGAAGTACCGCCTTCGCGCCACCATTATGCCCGCTACCATGGCGCAGAAGCAATTGCCCCGAACCGTTCGTCACAGGCTGGTGCTGATTGATGAGAGCCACAATCTCCGAAACCGGGAAGGCTCGCGCTACCGCGCCATAGCCGAATACATCGCTGCCAATGACAGCCGCGTGATCCTGCTTTCGGCAACCCCTTACAACAAGACCTATCTTGACCTTGCCAACCAGCTTCGCCTTTTCATTGACGAGAGCAAGGATATCGGCATTCGCCCGGAGCGATTGCTGAAGGATATGGGAGAAACCGAGTTCATTCGCCGCCATCAGTGTCCTGTGCGTTCGCTCTCCGCCTTTGAGAAGAGTGAGCATCCCGACGACTGGCGCGAGTTGATGCGCTTGTATCTCGTTCGTCGTACCCGCAGTTTCATCAAGGATAATTACGCCGAGCTTGATGATGCCTGCACCCGCAAGTTTCTCCGGTTTGCTGATGGTACACGATCCTATTTCCCGGATCGCATTCCCCGGACGGTCACCTTTGCCATAGATGATCAGAATACGGATGATGCTTATGCCAGAATGTTCGATGACTCCGTGGTCCGCACCGTCGATTGCTTGACGTTGCCCCGCTACGGTCTTGGTAATTATCGCCGGGAAACGCCAGAAACCACGCCGACCGCGTCGGAGTTACGCACCCTCGAGGATCTTTCCCGTGCAGGCTCCCGCCTCAAGGGGTTCTGTCGCACGAATTTGTTCAAACGGCTTGAAAGTAGCGGGATTTCGTTCATCTTGTCGGTGGAACGGCACATTTTCCGAAACTATATCTTTCTGCATGCCTTGGAAAACAATCTGCCTATTCCCATCGGTGCCCAGGATGTCGAGGGCCTCGACCCCGAAAGCGACAAGGATGAGGATTGGTGGGGCACAAGTGATGGCGATGGGGACGGGGTTCCGGAGGCCGCCGAGCGCCCAGTGCTGACCGATGACTATCTCAAAAAACGTGCTGCCGAAGTTTATCAGGTCTATGAACGCAAGTACAGCCGCCGCTTCAAATGGCTCAAGGCTGGCCTTTTCAAGGATGGGCTCGCCGCTGACCTGCAGAAGGACGCCAAGGCGTTGCTCAAGGTGCTGGTCAAGGCCGGTTCCTGGAGCCCGGCGCGTGATGCCAAGCTTCAGTCTCTTATCCAGCTTCTTACCGTCCAGCACCCAAAGGAGAAAGTGCTCATCTTCTCCCAGTTTGCCGACACGGTCGATTACCTTGCCACGGCCCTCGACAAGGCCGGATTGAAAGCCGTTGCCGGGGTCACGGGCGCCCATGAGAACCCGACCTCGCTCGTCTACCGCTTCAGTCCGGCCAGCAACGACAAACGCGGCTTCGTCACGCCCGGGCAGGAGCTGCGCGTCGTGGTTGCAACCGATGTCCTCAGCGAAGGGCAGAACCTCCAGGACTGTGCCATCATCGTCAACTTTGATCTCCCCTGGGCCATCATCCGCCTGATCCAGCGTGCCGGCCGCGTGGATCGTATCGGTCAGAAAGCGGACAAGATCCTATGTTACTCGTTCATGCCTGCCGACGGGGTGGAAAAAATTATCAAGCTGCGCTCGCGGGTCAGCCAGCGCCTCAAGGAAAATGCCGAGGTTGTCGGGGCCGACGAGACGTTCTTCGAGGATCAGGATGCGGAACAAACCGTTCGAGACCTATTTACCGAGAAAGCCGGGGTCCTCGATGGCGACGACGATGCGGAGGTCGATCTCGCCTCGTTCGCCTACCAGATCTGGAAAAACGCTATCGACATGGATCCAGCACTTGAAAAACTGATTCCGGCCATGCCCGATGTCGTCTATTCAACGCGCCCATTTGCGCCGAAGCCTAACCAGCCCGAGGGTGCGCTCGTCTACCTGCGCACCGCCGAGGGCAGCGATGCCTTGGCCTGGATAGACAAGAAAGGTGAGAGCGTCACCGAATCGCAGTTTGCCATTCTCAAGGCCGCCGAGTGCGAGCCTGAAACCCCTGCCCTCGAACGTCACATTGAACATCATGAGATGGTTGCGAAGGGGGTCAAGCTTATCGTCGAAACCGAAAAGTCCGTCGGCGGACAACTCGGACGCCCTTCGGGTGCCCGTTTCCGCACCTACGAGCGTCTCAAGGCGTACGCTGAGAAAATCAAGGGCGAGCTCTTTGACCGGCCCGAACTGCGCCGCGCCATAGACGACATCTATAAGTTCCCGCTGCTGGCCGGTGCTACCGACACCCTCAACCGCCAGCTCAAGAGCGGCATCGACGATCCGGCGCTGGCCGAACTGGTCATGGCTCTGCGGGCCGACATGCGCCTGTGCCGTGTAATAGAGGATACCATCGACGGCGAACCGCAGGTCATCTGCTCACTGGGATTGAGGGACCAATCATGAACTTACAAAACGCACGCAAACTTCTTCAACAGTTCGACTTTACCCGGCTTTTTGTCGACGAACTTGGCTGGTCGAATCCGTCTTCCAGTAAGACGGGTTCCATGATGGTCAAGGGAATTGCCTGCAATCGCCGCGAGGTCGCCCAGCTTTCCGGCGTGGTTGTGATCGAGGTTTATACCGATGACGGTGTAATCCCCGACGCCGCCGGACGAACCGCAATCCACAAGGAAATCGCCAAGCTTCACCACGAGAATGTCCTGGTCTTCGTGGATGCAAAACGTTCGCAAAGCCTCTGGTACTGGGCCAAACGGGAAGATCGCAAGTTACTTCCCCGCACGCACATCTATGTGCATGGCCAGTCCGGTGATCTGCTCTTGAGCAAACTCAGTGCCATGGCCGTCGACTTTGCCGATTTTGACGACGCGGGGCATGTACCCCTGTTGGAGGTGACCAACCGACTCAAGCAGGCACTCGACATCGAGCGGGTGACCAAGAAGTTTTACGGCGAATTCCAGGAGCAGCACATTGCATTCCTCGAACTGATCCAAGGCATTGACGATGAGCGCGATCGCCGCTGGTATGCCTCGGTTCTGCTCAATCGCCTGATGTTCATCTATTTCCTCCAGAAGAAATTCTTCCTCGATGGCGGCGACGAGTCCTATCTTCAGAACAAGCTTGCGCAAAGCAAAAAGAATGGCGAGGGCCGTTACTACGCCTGTTTTCTCAAGGCCCTTTTCTTCGAGGGCTTTGCCAAGCCGGAGGAAAAACGCAGTGCGGAAACCAACGCGCTGCTGGGCAAGATCAAGTATCTCAACGGCGGTCTTTTCCTGAAACACCCGATCGAACAGCGTTGGCCGGATATCACGGTCCCGGATGAAGCGTTCGAAAATCTCTTCGCCCTTTTCGGACGCTACTCGTGGAACCTGAACGATACTCCCGGCGGACAGGATAACGAGATCAATCCCGATGTACTCGGGTACATCTTCGAAAAATACATCAACCAGAAGGCGTTCGGTGCCTACTATACCCGCCCGGAGATCACCGAATACTTGTGTGAGCGCACGATTCACCGTCTGATTCTTGACGGGGTGGCTGAAGGCGATGGAAAAGCCGCCCGTGTGTTCGACTCCGTCGGCGATCTGATTCTTGCGCTCGATGCCCCGCTCTGCAAAAAGCTGCTGAACGAGGTGCTGCCCGGCATGCGTCTCCTTGATCCATCCTGCGGGTCCGCCGCCTTCCTCGTCTCGGCCATGAAGACGCTGATCAATATTTATGCCGCCGTCATTGGCAAGATCGAGTTCCTCAGCAACCGGGAGCTTCGGGAGTGGCTGAAAAAGACGCAGGACGAGCACAAGAGCATCGCCTATTTCATCAAACGCAGCATCATCACTAACAATCTCTTCGGCGTGGACATCATGGAAGAGGCGGTCGAAATCGCCAAGCTGCGTCTCTTCCTGGCCCTTGTCGCTTCCGCCGACACCGTTGACGCGCTTGAACCCCTACCGAACATCGAATTCAACATCATGGCCGGCAACTCGCTGGTCGGGCTTATTCATGTGGATCCGGAAAAATTCAATGCACGCACTTCAGGCGCATGCGAGCAGAAGCTCATCACCATGGTCCGTGAACCTGCGGCTGACGAGCTGGGCTTCTCGGTCACAAGCAAGGTTGCGAAGACGCGCAAGGAGAAGGACCGGGAGTATCTCGCGCAAGTCCAGGGACGCAAATTCAGTGATCTTCTGGAAGAGAAGAACGAGCTGATCGAGGTCTATCGCCGGGCGGCAGGCCGCCAGGCCGAGGATCTCCAGGAGTTGCGAGACGGCATTCAAAGACGCAAGGACGCCGCCATTCCTACATTGAACGATCTCCTGCTGGCCGAATTTTCCCATCTCGGCATCAAATACGAGGAAGCCACCTGGGACGACAAGAAAAACAAGGCAGGCAAACCGAAAAAGCGCGCACTGAAGGCCGACGACATCGCCGCCCTCAAGCCCTTCCACTGGGGCTACGAGTTCGACCGGATACTTGCTGACGGGGGCTTCGACGCCATCATCACCAATCCGCCGTGGGAAATCTTCAAACCCAACGCCAAGGAGTTCTTCGAGGAATATTCCGACCTGGTCAGCAAGAAGAAGATGAACATCAAGGACTTCGAGAAGGCGCAGGCCACGCTGCTCAAGGATACTGACATCCGCGCGGCCTGGCTCAAGTACCTTTCCGAATACCCCCACGTCAGTGCCTTCTACCGATCCGCCCCGCAGTACGAGAACCAGATCAGCATTGTGAATGGCAAAAAGGCAGGCTCGGACACCAACCTCTACAAGCTCTTCACCGAACAGTGCTTTAATTTGGTGCGCCCCGGTGGTTACTGCGGCATCGTCATCCCCAGCGGCATCTACACCGACCTCGGCACCAAGCAACTACGCGAAATGTTGTTCGGGCAGACTCGCGTCACCGGGCTTTTCTGCATCGAGAACCGAAAATTCGTGTTTGAGGGAGTGGACTGCCGTTTTAAATTTGTAGTCCTGTCCTTCGAGAAGAACGGGACTACGGAATGCTTCCCCGCCGCCTTCATGCGCCACGACGTGGCCGAACTCGAACGCTTCCCGCAACAGGGTGCCATCGAGATTTCCGTGCCCCTCGTGCGCCGCCTTGCGCCCGATTCCCTCTCCGTCATGGAATTCAAGAACCCGATGGATGTGCAAATCGCCGAGAAAATGCTGAAGCACCCGCTCCTGGGCGAACACATCGAAGACAAGTGGAACGTGTCGTTCACGGCGGAGTTTCACATGACAAGCGACAGCCACTTGTTCAAGACGGAACCGGGCAAGGGCCGTTTGCCGTTGTATGAAGGCAAGATGATCTGGCAGTTCGACCACAAGTATGCGGAACCCCGCTACTGGGTGAACGAACAGGAAGGACGGGCGGCAGTCCTAGGACGCACGGCGGATGCAGGTCTGAGCTTGGATTATCAGGCGTATCGGCTGGGCTTTCGCGACATCGCCGCAAACACGAATGAGCGCACCGTTGTGTCCACGATCATCCCCCCGACATTTCACGGCAATAAGATACCAACCGTTCATATTTTTAATGATTCAAATGAGCGTTACATCTCCGACCCGGAGCAGGCGTATCTTTGCGCAGTCTGGAATAGCTTTGTCCTGGACTATGTAATTCGCATGCGGGTTACAACCACGCTCAACTTTTTCTATCTCTACCAACTCCCTGTCCCCCGCCTGACCGAGAAGGACGCAGCCTTCCGACCGATTGTCGAGCGGGCGGCACGGCTGATCTGCACGACGCCTGAGTTCGACGATCTGGCCAAGGAAATATTGGGAGGGCAAGCGTCCTCGCGAGCCGTCGGCGCGACCGACCCCGCCGAGCGGGCCAAACTCCGTGCCGAACTCGACGCCCTCGTCGCGCATCTCTACGGCCTGACCGAGGAGGAATTCGCCTACATCCTCACCACCTTCCCGCTGGTGGACGAGAGCGTGAAGCAATTGACACTGAACACCTACCGCGATTTGATACGTCTTGGAAAACTACCGGAGACAAGCCTATGAAACTGACATCCATTCGCGTTCGCCATTTCAAGGCCGTCGAGGATAGCGGTCCGCTCAAGCTCGGACCGGTCACCGCGTTTGTCGGCTACAATGGCACGGGCAAGAGCAGCATCATTGAGGCGTGCGAGTTCTTCCGGAATTGCGCGCTGACCGAGCGTTTTCGCGCCGGTCGTGATGTCGTTCTGCCCGGCTGGGTGATGTCGGGGGGGACGTTGCGCATGCTCGCCTTGCCGGGGTTTCAGCCAAAGACCGTGGCGTTATCGAGAAAGACAGGATGCTGGTCGATATTGCCTACGGGACAGGACGTATTATCATTTCCCGAGACAAAGAGTTCATGGAGGCACTACAAAGAACAGGCAATGAACGATTTGTAAGCGAGATACGTTGGCTTGATCCTGTTAAGGAATCCGATAACTATCTTGAGTCGCTTTAATTGTGTGAAGGAACGGCTCCTGTGATGCAGGAGAGGCACTTGCAGAACCCCTCGTGGTTTCCGCTTGAAGCCGGAAACACGAGGGGTTCTGCAAGTGCCTCTATAGTATTATTATACAAATATCTACTACTATTTTAAAAATCAGGGTTGACGATAAGAGGCTTTCGAGCCAGAATCCCCTGCATCGTGTTTTGTGCCGGCATGGTTCTGCCTTGGAAGGCAAGGGCGGGGGGGGAGATGCC
>CAZOXS010000280.1:0-3411 GCA_964583785.1 uncultured Victivallales bacterium | reverse complement strand
CGTCGGTGGCGAAGTGGACGTGGCCATGCGGCTGGAGCTTGCGGTGCAGCAGGTGTATGAAATCCGCATTGATCAGGCGCCGGGGGTGGTGGCGGCGTTTCGGCCAGGGATCGGGGTAGAAGATGTAGAACGTGCTGACCGCCTGGTCCGGCAGCAGCCGTTCGAGGGCGAAGTCGATCTCGGTATGCAGCAGGCGGATATTCGCCAGGCCGGCGCGGGCGGCTTTGGTGGCAACCTTGTCCACGCGTCGCCGCTGGCGTTCGATGCCGATGAAGTCGACCTCGGGGCAGGCGGCGGCCCGTGCCAGCAGGAAGCGCCCCTTGCCGCTGCCGATATCGACCTCCAGCGGACGGTGGCGACCGAAGAGGGTGGCCGGATCCAGCGGTGCAGGATCGAGCCCGATGGGGATGGTGATGGATGGGGTGGGCAGCTTCACAGGCGGCATCCGGAGTTTCAGGCGGCGGTGATTCAGCCTCCGAAGAGACGGGCGAGGAAGCCGGTGCGCTCGGACTTGTCCATCCGGCTCTCGATAAAAGGCAGGGCAAAGATCTGGAAACGGTCACCGCTGGTGCCGCCCTTGAATTTCTTGATGGCGATGGCGATCCCTTCCTTGCCGCGGTCGATCAGGGCGTTGATGGCGGCATTGTTGCTGGCGCGTTTCTTCGCCATGGTGGTCAGCAGCGGCATCAACGCGCGTTCCACGCGGTGTTTGGCCTCCCAGTCGCCCCGTTTGGCGGCGACCAGATCGCGTTCGAGCACCCGCATGCGGGCGGCCGGTCCGCTGAGTGTCTGCTCGTGCTTGTTTCCGTTAAGTGCTGCAATATTCATGTAGGTCAAGATAGCAGGTGGGTGCCACGATTGCCAGAAATTTCGTTTTCACGGCTGGTGCTTGACTTGTCGGGCGGGTTTGGACAAATTAGGAGCATGATAAAGACACGTAGTACGGTTTTTTCGCGGCTGTTCCGGCATCCGGTGTTGCGGCTGAAACGCTATTCGCTGGCCGATACGGGGGTGGCCGTCGAGGCTCTGGTTGAGGCGGTTGTGAAGACCGAGCTTTTCTGCAATGCCGATACCGATCTGGTGCGGACGATGGTGGCGTCGATGACGGTGAGGCGCGTCCATGCCGGGGAGGCCATCCTGCGACAGGGGCGGCGGGATGACCGTCTCGTGCTGCTGGCGGCGGGGCAGGCGGAGGTGAAGCGGGCGCGCGCAGGGGACCGGACGGTGCGTCAGCTTGCCCTGTTGACCCGGCCGGAGGGGCTTGGCGAGGAGGCGCTGCTGGGGGCGGAAATACGCAGCGTCTCGGTCACGATGCTCAGCGACGGGTTTATTCTCAGGCTGCGCCGGGCGGATTTTGCTCGCCTGGTGGCGGCGCAGGGGGTGGCCTGGTTGCCGGTCGAGACGGCTGAGGCCATGGCGCAGCCGCCTGGGGCCTGGCTCTGGCTGGGATCGGCTCGCACCCGGCCGGTGGCGCTGGGGGCGGACGCGACGACGGTGACGCTGGACCGGTTGCGGCAGCGGTTGCCCGAGCTGGATCCGGCGCGGCATTACCTGTGCGGCGGGCGGGATGACGCCAGCAGCGCGTTGGCGGCCTTCCTGCTTAACCAGCGGGGTTTTAAGGCTAGTGCGGTGCGCGATGGACGGCACCTCGCGACGGTCGCCCCGGCGACCAGGAAGGGGTAGCGGTATGTGGCTGGTCAGCAGGACAGGTGCGGATTTTATCGCGCGTCTGCACACGATATGCCGGACGGCGGCGGTCCTGTGGGCGGCGCTGCGGCTGATGGTCACCCGTGAAGCCTGGCCACGGACCGTGCGCGAGCAGATCGGCAAGCAGATCCTGTTCACGGGCTATGAGGCGTTGGGGTTGACGCTCCTGATCGCGGCCGCGGTCGGGGTGTCGGTGGTTGCCCAGGGGCAGGTCTGGCTGTCGCGCTTCGGTCAGTCCGATATGCTCGGGTCGTTGCTGATTGCCGTGATCTTCCGTGAGGCCGGTCCGCTGCTGGTGAATTTCCTGGTGATTGCGCGCAGCGGCACGGCGATCGTGACGGAGCTGGCGACGATGCGGGTGCAGGGGCAGGTGCGCATGCTGGATATCCAGGGGATCGACCCGATGATCTACCTGGTCATCTCGCGCCTGATCGGAGTGACGATTTCCGTTGTCTGTCTGACGATGTTCTTTATCGCGTTCTCGCTGGGGGTCGGTTTCCTCTTCGGTCTTTCCATGGAGGTGGGGACGCGGGATGCGATCGTGTTTATTGAAAGCGTGCTCAAACCGATCCGCTTCAGTGATATCGTCAGCCTGCTGGCCAAGACGATCCTGCCCGGGCTGCTGACGGGGGTGATCTGCTGCGTGGAAGGCCTTTCGATCCAGGGGTTATCGACTGAGGTCCCGCAGGCGGCCACGCGGGCCGTGGTGCGCTCGATCGCGGCACTGCTGGTGGTGTCGGCGCTTGTGTCGCTGCTGGCTCATATTTGAGGAAACGGTATGACGGACGCAAAACAGACGATTCTGCGATTTGAGGCGGTTGATTACCGGGCATCGAGCGAGTCTTCCTCCTCGTTTACCGGGGCCTCGCTGGCGCTGGCGCGGGGGGGGCTGGCGACGGTGCATATCGATCATGACAGCGAGCATGTGCCGCTGGCCGATCTGGCGACCGGTTTGCTGGATCCGACGGCAGGGCGTGTCCTGTTCGGTGAGCACGATTGGCGGACAATGGGGCCGTTCGAGCAGGCGGCGGCACGCGGGCGGATCGGGTGCGTGCTCGAGCAGCCGAGCTGGGTCAGCAGTCTGGGCGTGCTGCAGAACATCATGCTGCGCGAGCGGCATCACACGCGGCGTCCCGATGCGGAAATCGCGCACGAGGCCACGCAGCTTTGCCGACTGGCGGGGCTCAAGTCGATCCCGACGGTTCGTCCGGACCGGGTGCGATCCCGCGAACTGCGCATGCTGGAATGGGTCCGGGCGTTTCTCGGGAATCCGGCACTGGTCATTCTGGTGTTTCCCGCGCGCGACGCCTTGTCCGGGGCATGCACGGCTTGCGCGCAGCTGGTTGAGCGGGCACGGGTGGCCGGGACGGCGGTGCTCTGGATCTCGGATCGCGCCGAGGACTGGCGGCAGCCGATGATGGCGCAAGGCGATCATTTTCAAATCAAGGACGAGCGGTGGATACCGCTTAACAGGGAGGATGTCTGATGAACCGTGAGTTCAAGTTTCGTCATGCCAACGAGATCGCCGGCGTGTTTGTCATCGGTGCCGCCGTATTGTTTGTGCTGGGTATCGTGTTTGCCGGTCGTTCGCAGGGGTGGTTCGAGCCGCGGTTCACGCTCACTGTGGTTTTCGACACGGTGGAGGGGTCGTTCGGTCTACAGGAGGGGGCGCCGGTGAGGGTCCGTAATACGCAGGAGGGGCGG
>CAZOXS010000279.1:0-4420 GCA_964583785.1 uncultured Victivallales bacterium | reverse complement strand
ACTTTCTTAACGGAAAGCCCCTTTTTTATTGGTATCTTTCAAATGTTGAGGCCTGATGGCATATCGGCAATGCGATCAAGTGTGGGCTTATGCTCCGTGCATATGCTCGGGGGCACCGGCGCTGGAGGGCCCGCTTCCACGCGGGCTGCGGTGTGCAAGGGTGCGGTGGCGGAGGGCACGGGCCACAAAAAAAGGGAGCCTCCGAAGAGGCTCCCTTTATCACACCCGATATTGACCTACCCCCCTCGCCATGAGTAAGATTTAACAACGTCGCGTAAATGGTTAATGCTTATCAAAGGACTTGTCATGGTCACTATCTCGGTCATCTTCTTCTTTTCCGGCCTCTCTGCCTTGGTGTACCAACTGCTGTGGATGCGGCACCTCGGGTTTATCTTCGGCAACACCATTTACGCCAGTGCCACCGTGCTGACGGCCTTCATGGGCGGTCTCGCCCTCGGCTCCCATCTTTTCGGACGCTATGCCGAACGGCTGAAGAACCCGCTCAAATGCTTTGCCTGGCTCGAGTGGGGCATTGCCGCCTACGCCCTGGCCATGCCGCTGATGTTCGGCGGGTTGCGTCTCGTCTACCGTTTCGTCTACCGGTATATTTCCGATGACCTCCTAGTGCTGACGCCCCTGCGTTTCGTGTTGGCGGCCCTGATCCTGCTGCTGCCAACCGTCCTTATGGGTGGTACACTGCCGGTAATCATCCGTGGGCTGGCGCGTGGCAACCAGGAATTCGGCAAGCGGCTGGGCTGGTTCTACGGCATCAACACGCTGGGCGCGGTAGCCGGCATCTTCGCCTGCGGGTTCTACCTGATTCCCGCCGTCGGCCTGACCTGGACCAACGTCATTGCCGTGGCGACCGACGCCATCGCCGGTACCGCTGCCTGGCTGCTGGCCTGCTGCGGATCGCTGCCCGCGCCAGAACGCGAACCGCTGCGCTCGCGCTTCCGGTTCCGCGACATGCCCGCCGCCTCGCGCTACGCGGTCCTCATCGCCATGCTTTGCGGCTTTGTCTCGCTCGCGCTGGAAGTCATCTGGTTCCGAGCCCTGATCCTGGTCTTCGGCTCGACCACCTACTCGTTTACCGTCATGCTGGGCGTCTTCCTGCTGGGCATCAGCCTCGGTTCGCTGTTGATCGCCCGCGTGCTCGATCGCTTGCGCGACGGCCTGCTGCCGCTACTGGGGGCATCCGTGGCGTTGATCGGCATCTGCACGCTGGCCTCGCTGTACTATTTTGATCGTGGACCGGACTTCCTGCTGAACCACCTGGCGGCGCACGATTTCTCCTGGCAGGCCATGAACCGCGCCCGGTTCCTGATTTCCGCTGCGCATCTGGCCCTGCCGGCCCTGCTGTTCGGCATTGCCTTTACGGTGGCCACCCGTCTCGTGCGGCGCGACGAACCCAGTTCGTCGGGCGCGGTCGGAATGGTCTATGCGTTGAACACCCTCGGCGCCGTGGCCGGTTCCTTTATCGGCGGCTTCGTCCTGCTGCCGCAGCTCGGCATGGAACGCTCGCTGCTGGTTCTGGGCAGTCTGATGGCGGCGGTCGGACTCTTGACGCTGGTCATTGCCGGACGCCGCCCGGTCCTGCGGGCGGGCGGCGAACTGCTGGCAGCCGTCATGCTGCTGGCCCTGTTGATCGCCCCGCCGGCCTGGAACAAAGGAGTCCTGTCCGCCGGGGCGTTCTTCAGTCCGTTCAATTTTGTCCGTGACGGCAAAATCACCCTGCGCGAAACCATCATGAACGACCGACTTCTGCATTACGAGGAAGCCTTGTCTTCAACCGTGTCGGTGCACCTCGGCAGTGATGAGCAACACTACTTTTGCGTCGACGGCAAAACCGAGGCGGATCAGTCGCCGCGCAGCATGGTGCTGCAACGCATGATCGGGCACCTGCCGTTGCTGTTCCACCCCGATCCCAAAAAGGCCGTCAACATCGGCCTCGGGGCGGGTGTGAGCTTCGGCGCGCTGGGCCAGCACCCGCTGGATCATCTCGAGGTCGTCGAGATCGAGCCTGCCGTGCAGTTGGCGACGCGTGTCTGGGGAAAGCTAAACCACAACATCCTCGACAATCCGAAGGCGATCGTCACGATCAACGACGGGCGCAATCACCTCTTTTCCACCACCAACCGCTACGACGTCATCACCGCCGACCCCTTCGAACCGGTCATGGCCGGGGCGGCGCACCTCTATACAGAGGACTATTTCAAGCTGGCGCGCGGGCGGCTGAATGCGGGCGGCATCATGGGGCAATACCTGCCATTGTACGAGCTCTCGCTCGATGATTATCTCTCGATTGTCCGTTCTTTCGTGAGCGTGTTTCCGGAATCGGCCCTCTTCTTTACCGGGTTCGACACGATCCTGCTGGGGTTCGAGTCCGAGATGCAGCTTGACGCGGCCACATTGCGCCGGCATTTCGAGATTCCGGCCGTCAAGCAATCGTTAGCGGATATCGGCTTCACCACACCGGAAATGCTTTTAGGGATGTTTGTGGCCGACCTTAGTCGTCAGCCTGAATTCGCCACGTCCGGCATCCTCAACACCGATGATCGCCCCTATGTCGAATATTCCGCCCCGCGCAGTGCGCTGCGGTACACCACCGACGCCAACCAGAGTGCCTTGCTGCACGTCTTCACGGACATTCCGGCAGAGTGGCTGAAGGGACTGGATGATGAAACCGCCGCCCGGCTGCAAGCCGAGCATGAGGCCGTGCGGCTGATGCTGGAGTCGGGCGTGCTGCGGGCGCAGGGCAACATGGTGGATGCCTACGGGCGGCTGCTGAAGGCGCTTGAGATCGCGCCGGATAATCCGGTGGTCAAGAACGAGTTGGTAGCCATGATGCAAGGCTCTGCCGCCGCGCTGCGCGCGGCTGGTCAGCGTGACGAGTCGGCCAAGCAGTTCCAGATCATCCTCAAGCTCGATCCGAACCATTTCTGGGCGCTGCACAACCTGATCGACCTCGGTATGATCGCGGGCAAGAACGAATTTGCGGCGAAGGTGCTGGAGCGTGCGCTGGCGGCGTATCCCGAATCGCCCTTGATGCTGGCACAGCAGGGCAAATTCCTATACAGCACCGGCCAGAAGCTGGAGGGGCTGGCGCAAATCGAGAAGGCCGCCAGGATGCATCCGGATCATCTCGGCATCTGGCGTGATCTCGCCAACCTCTCGGCGCTGGACGGCAACATCACCGCCAACCAGCTCGCCCACGAGAACATCCAGCGCATCGAACGATTCATCGGCAAGTAGGACAGGCGCCCCGCCTGTCCATTCGAGCATAAGCGCCGAGCATAAGCGCAATCCACTCGCACTTTTGCTCCGTGCTTATGCTCCCGTCTTCGCTAAAGCTACGCCGGACAAGCGGCGGTCGGGCGGGGCGCCACGACCTACTACTCGAGATGGGTGCGTTGCGATGCCTGCCTGCCGAGCCATTGATCCCATGCGGGGGTGGTCCAACAGTGTGCTTGCTTTGTGGCGGCCTTTGCTGGATTTGACTCGATGTAATGGATGACGCGCCGCAGATGGGCCGAATCCCTGACGATCCGGTCAAAGCACTCATCCTGCCAGAGTCGGCCTTTGCGGTCAAGTGTGCGGTTCACCATTTTGGCACTGACACTTTTCCACGCTTGCAAAATGGCATCGAGATCGGCGCCGTTCGACGGCCGCACGCATGCATGAATGTGGTTGGGCATGATGACGAAGGAAAACAAGGCGTATTGCGTGCCGTCAAAGTGCAGTAGCCGTTCCTTAACGATCTGGGCGACTTCGTCGCAGGCCAGAAGGCAAGAGCCGCTTCCCTGGTCGAGCCAGTGTTCGACCTTTGCCTGATAGGCTTTTTGCTGTTCGGACATCTCGTGATCGGTTGGTTTCGGATTTCGTTGTGCCCAGATCTCGCGCTCGGCCCGCCACTCTGCCAGTTTCCTGGCAGGCAGCGAGTCGGCCAGTCGGAAGGTCGCGAAGTAAGTTGCCCCATCCTGCCGCCAGTGGGGTAGATGGCGCACACGGATGGTGACCGGTTTACCGGGATCAAGCGCGACAAATCCGGGAGGCGGTTGATCAATCATGCTTATCTTCTATTTATACGGTCGGGCAAGGGTGCCCGACCCACAACTATTGCCATGGATTTCGTGATCAGCTATTTGATAGCGCTGCGAGAGGCGATGGTCAAGCATCAACCAACAACCGTAGGACAGGCGCCTCGCCTGTCCAGCCGAGCAAAGGTGGTTCGGCAGCCGAAGGGCGGTTGCACGCGGGCTTATGCTCGGGGCTTATGCTCGGGGGTCGGGCGAGGCGCCACGACCTACGGTACGTTGTGTACATCGTAGGACAGGCGCCGCGCCTGTCCAGCCGAGCAAAGGTGGTTCGGCAGCCGAAGGGCGGTTGCACGCGAGCTTATGCTCCGTGCTTATGCTCGGGG
>CAZOXS010000278.1:0-3518 GCA_964583785.1 uncultured Victivallales bacterium | reverse complement strand
ACGCGGGGGCCAGCCCTGAAGTGGTCGAGCGCCTGATCACCCAGTTTGTCGAGGAAATCGCGACATCGGTGCCCGGCATCGAGGAAATCACATCGGTATCCACCGAGGGCTCCAGTCTGGTGACGGTCAACTTCGGCTGGGGGGCCAATGTCGACAGCGCCGCGATCGATATGCAGGGGGCGCTGGAGAACGGGCTGCGCAAGCTGCCCGATGATGTCCGCCCGCGTATCTACAAGTTCGATGTGAACCAGTTTCCCGTGGTGATCCTGGGGATTGCCAGTGAACTCGATCCGGTGGAATTGACCTCGCTGCTGGAGGAAGAACTGCGCGTGCGGTTCTCGCGCGTGCCCGGCGTGGCGCAGGTGGATGTCTGGGGCGGCTACGACCGCGAGGTGCGAATTGAATTGCGGCCGGAGCGGGTCAAGGCCCTGGGACTTTCCCTGGACCGGGTCCTGCAGGCGGTGGTTAATGCCAACCTGGATTTACCCGCCGGACGGATCGAGCAGGGGCGTTACGAAGTCACGCTGCGTGCCCCTGCGCAGTTCGCGAATCTCGATGACATCCGCAATACCGTTATCGAGCAGCGGGCGGGGGCACCCGTCACGATCGGCCACGTGGCCGACGTACTGGATACCTACCAGGAATTGCGCCGTCTGATTCGCATCAACAACACCCGCGGCATTCGCGTGGCGATCCGCAAGCAGCCCGAGGCCAATACGGTGGATGTCGCCCAGGGCATCTTCGCCGAAATCGAGCGTGTGAATCGGGATTACCCGCAGGTACGCGTGATCCCCGTGATCGATCAGGGGAACTTTATCGAGCGGTCTATCACCAACGTAACCCGCTCGGTCCTTTACGGCGGCGGGTTGGCCGTGCTGGTGCTGCTGTTCTTCCTGCGCAACATCCGCAGTACCGTGGTCATTGCGCTGGCGATTCCCATCTCGGTGGTGGCCACATTCGCGCTGATCTATTTCGGCGGTTTCACGCTCAACCTGATGACCCTCGGTGGACTGGCCCTGGGGGTCGGCATGATGGTGGATGGTTCCGTCGTCGTGCTGGAGAATATCTTCCGGCGCCAGGACGAGGAGGGCGAGGCCCCGGTAGAGGCGGCGATTGCGGGAACCAACGAAGTCGCGACCGCGATCATCGCCAGCACGCTGACGACGCTGGTGATCTTCCTGCCGCTGGCGTTCGTGCGCGGCATTGCCGGCGTGCTGTTCAAGGAACTGGCGCTGGTGGTGGTCTTCTCGCTGATCTGTGCGCTGCTGGTCTCGCTGAGCCTGGTGCCGATGCTGGCTTCGCGCCTGCTGGTCTCGCCGGAATCCCTTCACCGGCGGCGGCCCACGATAGCCGGACGGCTCGCGGTCAGGGCCGACGGCTGGTTCAAGGCGCTGGATAACCAGTACCGCGATCTGTTGCTGCTGGTTCTGCGCCACCGGTGGCCGGCCGTGGGTGCGGCGGTGCTGTTGCTGGTCTCGAGCTTTTTCCTGTTCCCGTTCATCGGCAGTGAATTCCTGCCGCCCAGCGATGAGGGGGAAGTCCGGATTGATGGCGAGATGGAGACCGGCACCCGTATCTCGCTGGTGGACGACCTTTCGCGACGGGTCGAGGCGATTGTGACGGCGCACACCCCCGAGATGGTCTCGTCGGTGACCTCGGTCGGGGCCAGTCGGCGCGGTGGCAGCTTCTCGCGTGTAAACATTCGCATTTCGCTTTCCCCCGCCGCGCAACGCGCCCGCAGCAATACGGAAATCGCCAGCGATTTGCGCCGACGGCTGGATGGCGTCATCCCCGGCATGGTGATCCGTACGCGCGCCCCCCAGGGGCAGTTCCTGCTCGCCCGTCTGCTGGGCGGGGATGAAGGCTTGACCATTGAAGTTCGCGGGTTTGATCTGCAAGTGCTCGATAGCCTTGCACGCACACTGGGCGGCAAGATCGAGACCGTCCCGAATGTGACGGATGTGGAAATCTCGTCGGAAAGCGGCCTGCCCCAGGAGGAGGTGGTCATTGACCGTGCCAAGGCCGCCGCGCTGGGGCTCAGTGTCAGCCGCGTCGCCCGTTTCCTCGAAACCGCCATGGCGGGTTCGCAGGCCGGTGATTACCAGGTGGACGGGAATTCCTACCGGATCCTGGTCCGGCTGAAGGAGGCGGACAAGATGGCGCTGGATCAGATCCTGGACCTGACGATCACGGGTGCCGATGGCCAGCAGGTGGCGCTGCGGAACCTGATCACCACCCGCCGCAGCGACGGCCCCTTGCTGATCGAGCGCAAGGATCAGCAGCGGCTGGTCAAGGTCACCGCCAACATCGACGGGCGTGATATGGGGTCCGTGGCGCAGGATGTACAGGCCGTGATGGATTTGACCGCCCGTCCGGAAGGGTACACGTTCCGTCTGGCCGGCAATTACGAGGAACAGCAGCGTGCCCGCGGCGAGATGCTGCTGTCGCTGCTGCTGGCCCTGCTGTTTGTCTATATGGTGCTGGCCTGCCAGTACGAATCGCTGATCAATCCGTTAGTGGTCATGGCGTCGGTTCCGATGGCGATCGTTGGGGTGCTGGTGACGCTGTTCCTGACCCGGACCACGTTCAACCTGCAATCCTATATCGGCTGTATCATGCTCTCCGGCATCGTGGTCAACAACGCCATCCTGCTGGTGGATCAATCCAGCCAGTTGCTGCGGAGCGGGATGCCGTTGGTTGATGCCGTGGCGGAGTCGGGCCGTCGGCGGTTGCGTCCGATCCTGATGACCACGATGACCACGGTGCTGGCGCTGATGCCGCTGGCGCTGGGAATCGGGGAGGGCGCGGATGCCCAGGCCCCGTTGGCGCGCGCGGTTGTCGGCGGACTTGCCGGATCCTCGCTGATCTCCCTGCTGCTGATCCCCGTGGTCTTTGCGCTTTTCAATCCTGAACATCAACACCATCCTATTGAAGAGGTTAAATGAAGACGCTGCTGATCCTACCCGTTGTCTTGCTGTCAGGTGCCTGCCAATCCACCATGCTTAGCCCTGGCGTTGACAATCTCGCCGTCAATCCTTCGCCGCATGAAGCGGATGGTGGGATCGTGGCCGTTGCGGTGGCGGAGGCGTTGGAAACACTGACCCTTGAGCAGGCGGTGTCGCTGGCACTGCAGAACAACCGTGACTTGGATGTACAGTCGTTCGAACCCCTGATTGCCGGTACGTTCTTGTCCCGTGAACGCGCCCGGTTTGCGCCCGAACTGTTTGCCGAGGTTTCGCGTCGCGAGGTCAGCAGCAGCGAGATCGCGCGTTCCACTGGCGAGCAGTTCAATTCCGATATCGAGCAGGACCGGATCCTGGCCGGCGTGCGGCGGGAGTTCTCCACCGGTACGGACGTTGAACTCTCGCTGGAACAAGCGGGGGAAACCTCGAACCGGGCACCGGGCCAGGATGAGGCGCGGGTGAATCTTTCGCTCACCCAAGCCTTGCTGCAGGGCGGGGGGCGCACGGTCAATCTCGTCGCGGTCTGTCAGGCTCAGTTGGGGCTGGCGATCTCGC
>CAZOXS010000277.1:0-13164 GCA_964583785.1 uncultured Victivallales bacterium | reverse complement strand
GCGCTGCGCGAGATCGCCGACGGTCTGCTGAGTTACGAGGTCGCGGCGGAAGCAACGCCCGATCCGATGTCCTTCTAGCGATTGTCATGCCTGAGCAGGCCAATATCGCGACCAACCGCAAAGCGTATCATGACTACGAGGTCATGGAGTGCTACGAGGCGGGTATCGAACTGGTGGGAACCGAGGTGAAGTCGCTACGGCTCGGTCAGGTCAGCATGATCGGTGCGTATGTGCAGATCGAACGCGGCGAGGCCGTTTTATCGGGAATGACCATCCAACCCTATTCCCATGGCAACCGTTTCAATCATGAGAGCAGTCGCCAGCGGAAACTGTTGTTGCACAAGCGCGAGATCGCCAAACTGAAGGCGGATGTCGAGGCGGCGGGACATACGCTAGTGCCGCTGCGGCTCTATTTCCGCCGGCGTTCGGTGAAAGTCGAGATCGGTGTATGTCGCGGCAAGAAACTGGTCGATAAACGGGAAACCCTGAAGAAGAAAACCTCCACACGCGAGGCTCAGCGCGCGATACGGGCGGCGACAAAACGGTAATTATGAAACATTCCTCCTTGAAATTCAGGTCGGTAATTCCCGATGCGCGTCGGGTTGTGATCAAGATCGGTAGCCGAGTGCTGGTCCAGAAGAGCGGCCGTCCGGATGTGCGCCGTATACGTAGCCTGGTCGCCGATATCGCGGCGATCCGCAAGAGCGGCCGGGAAGTGGTTGTGATCACCTCGGGTGCAGTCGGCTCCGGGATGGAGGCCCTCGGTCTGAAAACGCGTCCGACATTGTTGCCGGAAATCCAAATGGCGGCGGCGGTCGGGCAGGCGCGCCTGATGTCGCGCTACGCGGAATTGTTCGGTGCCAAGGGTGTCAAGGTGGGACAGGTTCTGCTGACGCACTCCGATTTCCAGCATTCGCTACGCCGAACGAATGCCCACCGCACGATCGAGGCGCTGCTGCGCCATGGCGTGATCCCGGTCATCAATGAGAACGATGTTGTGGCCGATGAGGAGCTGAAGGCCGACATAGCTTTCAGCGATAACGATTTCCTGGCCGCGCTCGTGGTCAAGCTGATCCGTGCCGACCTGCTGGTGATCCTGTCCACGGTGGACGGGGTGCGCGAGCCGGCAGCAAATGGTAGGACGCAGCGTGTCCGCTACTTCGAACGTATTACGCGCAAGACCTTCGATCTGGTTGGTGCATCGGACTCGCCCTTGTCGAAAGGCGGTATGGGCTCGAAGCTGAAGGCCGCGCAAACCGCCGCGCTTTCAGGCTGCGCGGTAGTGATTGCCAACGGGCTGACCAGCGGGATGTTGCGGTCGGTAATGGCTGGCGAGGACGCCGGCACCATGATCGTGGGCTCGGCGCTCTAGGGGTGGGCCTCACGACAACCAGGGATAAATTATGCAATTGCACAAAGACATGATCAGGATCGGTGAACGCGCCCTGGCGGCGTCGCGTGAGCTCGTCCTGTGTAATACACGCAAGAAGAATGCCATACTTGATGAAATGGCCGATGCACTTGATAAACGGCGGACGGATATCGTTGAGGCAAACCGGCTTGATGTGGAGGCGGGCAAGGCTGCCGGGCTGTCGCCGACGATGCTGGACCGCTTGACGCTGACGCCGGCGCGAATCGATGGGATGATTTCCGGTTTACGGGAAGTGGCCGCGCTGAAGGATCCGGTCGGCGATACCATCAGCCGATGGATCCGTCCGAACGGGCTCGAAATCGTCAAGCAGCGCGTCCCGATCGGCGTGATCGGTATCATCTACGAGTCGCGCCCCAATGTCACGGTAGACACGGCGGCACTGTGCCTGAAGACCTCCAACGCGGTGATCTTGCGCGGCGGCAAGGAATCCGCGCATTCCAATGCGATTCTGGCTGATATCCTGATCGAGGCCGGTCAGCGCAAGGGCATGCCGGAAGCGGCGATTCAATTGATACGCACGGCCGATCATGAAGCGGTCCGCGAGTTGGTGCAGCTTGAGGGGACTGTCGATCTGGTGATCCCGCGCGGTGGCGAGGCGCTCATACGGGCGGTCACGGAGAACGCGCGTGTGCCGGTGATCAAGCACTACAAAGGCATCTGCCATACGTATGTGGATGAATCGGCCGATGTGGCGATGGCGATGGCGATTGCCATCAATGCCAAGTGCCAGCGACCGGGCGTTTGCAACGCGATGGAGACGCTACTGGTGCATAAGGCGATCGCACCGACGTTCCTGCCGGCATTCGCCAAGCGGGCGACCGAATGTGGTGTGATCCTGCGCGGCGACAGCGCGGCGCGCGAAATCGTGCCTTCCATGCAGGTGGCGACGGAGGAGGACTGGAGCACGGAATACCTGGATCTGCGCCTGTCCGTGCGGGTGGTCGGTTCCGTGCGTGAGGCGGTCGCCCATATCAACACCTACGGATCCCGCCATTCCGATGCCATTATTGCCGAGGCCGAGAACGCCCAGAAGGTCTTCACCCAGGAAGTCGATTCGGCCACGGTTTATGTGAATGCATCCACGCGATTTACCGATGGTGGCGAGTTCGGCATGGGAGCCGAGATCGGGATCAGCACCGATAAACTACATGCCCGCGGGCCGATGGGACTTGAGGAGCTGACGACCTACAAGTACGTCGTGCAGGGCAAGGGCCAGGTGCGGTGACCTAGCTGCGGCATCGGTTTCAATATCCAATAATCAACAAGGAATATCCAACCGAACATCGGAGATGTGTGCCGTAAAGAATTCCACTTGGATATTGGATATTCCTTGTTGGCTGTTGGATATTCAGTTTGGGCTAGCGCAGTGCCACCGGCGGACCCAGTACCTCGCGCAGCACGATGGCCTTGCGGATGGCCTCGGCGTTCGACAGATCCTTGCGGATGGCCTCGCCTAAGAGGCTGGCGGAGGTTTCGCGCTTAATATACTTCTCGAGCACGACGGCCTGCTGAACCTTGTCCGCCCTGGGCTGGGGCATCGCCGCTATTGGCGGCGGCAATACGGGCTGACGGACTTCGCGTTTTACCTTTTTGGGGGCAAGGGGTGTGGCTATAGCCCGCGCCTGGGAAAGTCCGCGACGTGCCGAGATCGCCTGCACGGGACTGGCGGCGGCCGGTCTGTCGGCCGGTTTTTCACCAGCCCCTCGACTCAGCAGGAACTCCTGCAAGGCTTCATCAGGCGCGATAAAATCACGCGACTTGCTGCCGCCAGACGTTGCCTCATCGGCCCCGGTAGCCTTCGGTGCCTGGGCGGCGACCTTCTTCGCGCCCTTGATGATCTGGGCGATCACCGAGCCGATGATGATGATCACCCAGATGACTTCAATATTGGCGAGAACCGGCATAGGACCTCTTAAATGTCGTCGCTTTCATCCTGCCCGGCAATGTTGCGCCGCATGGCGGTGTCGGACTCGATGTTCTGCAGACGGTAGAAGTCGATGGCACCCATGTTGCCACTTCGCAGTGCCTCGGCCAGCGCACGCGGTACGTCGGCTCGGGCCTCGATCACCTTGGCATTCATTTCCTGGACCCTGGCGCGCATTTCCTGCTCCAGGGCGATAGCCATGGCCTTGCGGCCTTCGGCCTCGGCCTGGCGCATCTTCTTGTCGGCCTCGGCCCGCTCGGTTTCCAGATTGGCACCGACGTTGGCAATGTCACCCATACCGGCCACGCTGATGTCGGCAATATCGATCGAAACGATCTCGAACCCCGTCTGGGCATCCAGACCGCTGTTGAGCACCTTGCGGCTGATCATGTCCGGGTTCTCGAGCACATCCTTGTAGGTGGCGGATGAGCCGATGGCACTGACAATGCCCTGCCCGACGCGGGCGACAATCGTATCCTCGCCGGCACCGCCGACGAGACGTTCGAGGTTGGCGCGCACGGTGACGCGGGCCTTGACCAGCAGGCGGATGCCGTCCTTGGCCACCGCATCCAGGCCGAGCGGCGTCTTATCGGCCTGCGGGCAGTCGATGACCTTGGGCTGTACGCTGGTGCGCACGGCTTCCTCGACATCGCGGCCGGCCAGGTCGATCGCGGCGGCCCGCGAGAAGCCCAAGGCGATGTTGGCCTTGTCAGCCGCGATCAGCGCACGGGCCACGTTCAGCACGTTGCCGCCGGCCAGGTAATGCGCCTCGAGCTCATCGGTGGAAATGGCGATGCCCGATTTCATCATGCTGATGCGGGCGTCCACGATCAGCGCCGGCTGGATGCGCCGCAGCTTCATGCCGACTAGCGACCAGAGCGAGACCTTGGCCCCGGACATGAGCGCCCGGATCCAGACGCCAAGGAAATGCATGAACAAGCCGATAATGACCAGGGCCCCGAGACCGATCAACATTACGAAAATCATGAGTACGCCTTGCATGTGTGCTTTCTCCTTTTTTCCTGGCGGCGCTATGGCCGCCTGTTTTTCAACCCCGCTAACGCAACAACACCCTCACCATAAGGCAGCCGCCACGAAATTGCAGCAAAAAAACATCGCTTTGCGGATTGCAGCTTGCAGCATCTGGCGTTCTTGTGTAAACAGCAGGGGCATGAGTGAATTCAAGGCCACTTTCCTGGGGACGGGGACTTCTTCGGGTGTCCCGATTATCGGTTGCGATTGCGCGGTCTGCATGTCGGCGGACCCGCGCGACAGCCGTCGCCGTACGAGTCTTTATTTGGAGGCGGGCGGTGTGCACCTACTCGTGGATACCCCGCCGGACTTCCGCGAGCAGGCGCTGGCGTACCGGCTGCCACGGGTCGATGCCGTCTTCTTCACGCATGCCCACGCGGACCATATCTTCGGGTTCGACGATATCCGCCGCTATAACACGATGCAGCGCCAGGTGATTCCGGCCTATGCGGGGGAAGGCACGCTGCAGGATCTGCGGCGGGTGTTTGATTACATCAGCACTGAGAGTCAGCCGGGATACTACCGCCCGCAGATTGATTTTAGGCTACTGGAAGGACCGGTGCAGGTCGGGGAGGTAACGGTCGAGCCGCTGCCGGTGGTGCACGGGCCGCGGCCGACTTATGGTTTCCTCTTCGGTTGCGGCGCGGTGCGGTTTGCCTATGTGCCGGATTGCAAGTCGATACCGGCGGCCACGCTGGAACGGATCCGCGGGGTGGATGTGATGGTGCTCGACGCGCTGCGGCACCGGCCGCACGCGACCCACATGACGGTGGAGGAGAGTCTGGCCTGCCTGGGGCAAATCGGCGCACGTGCCGCGTACCTGATCCACATGTGTCATGACCTGGCGCATGCCGAACTGGAGGCGGCTGTGCCGCCAGGGGTGCATGTTGCGTATGACGGGCTGGTGGTAGCACTGGAAGTAGACTAGCCGTGGTCCCGGGGGTGCCCGGATGATGCATGGTGAAACTTTTGGGCGTGAGAGATTAAGGCAAAAGATTAGGGGGGATGCTCATTCCCTTAATTCTTTACCTAATCTTTCGCCCTAATCCGCATTGAGCATCGAGTAAAAACAGAGTGAAGTTACTGATCCTGTCAAAAAATGTATAAAAGTATGAAAAGGGGAATCGGTTAACGAGAACGGCGACGAGATCGGATTACGAGTAGAGAGAATTCCAATCGTTCACCGTTCGCGTCGCCGTTCTCGTAGGCCGAAATAGAGGGAAAACAAAGGGTGTTAGGAGGAGATTATGGCGGAACGGATTTATATCAGGGATTTGCGGGTGACCTGCATTATCGGGATCAATCCGCGTGAGCGGATCGAGCCGCAGGATGTCGTGATCAATATCTGCATGGTGTGCGATCTGGCAGCGGCCTGCGCTTCCGACGCGATTGCGGATACCGTCAACTACAAGACGCTGAAGGATGAGCTGACCGCATTCTGCTCCAAAAGTTCGTATTTCCTGATCGAGCGGTTGGCGGATGAGATTGCCACGCGCTGCCTGGCCGACGGGCGGGTGCGGCGGGTTACGGTCTGCGTGGACAAGCCGGGAGCCTTGACGGGCGCGCGCAGTGTGGCGGTGGAAGTCGAGCGCAGCCGTGATTGAGTGGCGCCGCGTACATGTGACCGGCGTGGCCGGGGTGGGCATGAGTGCCGTGGCGCAGGCGGCGCTGGGGGCGGGTCTGGCGGTCAGCGGTTCCGACCGTTACTACGACAGCGGCGAGGATCTGTCAATACTGGGGCAGCTGGCGCGCGCCGGCGTGATGCTTTTCCCGCAGGATGGGAGCGGCGTGCGGGCGGGCGCGGATGCCGTCGTCGTCAGCACCGCGATCGAGGCCGACAACCCGGATGTGCAGGCGGCGGAGGCGGCCGGGGTGCCGGTCGTACATCGCTCGGTGCTGCTGGCAATGCTGGCGGAGGGGCACATCTGTCTGGCTGTGGCGGGCACCTGCGGCAAGAGCACGGTAACGGGCATGGCCGGCTGGATACTCGAACAAGCCGGGCTCAACCCGACTGTGGTCAACGGGGCACAGGTGGCCAACTGGCAGTCGGAAACGGCGGTCGGCAACGTCCGCAACGGTGGCGATCTCTGGCTGATCGAGGCCGACGAGAGTGACCGTTCGCTGTTGAACTATAAGCCGCGCCATGCCGTCATCACCAATATGTCGGCGGATCATTTTGATGCGGCTGAGACACGGCGTGTGTTCGAGGCGTTCCGTGCGCGGGTGAGCGGCCATTGCATCGGGGCACTGGACGGCGCGCCTTATCTCGCTGGCGTCGTGCCTGAAATGGATGCCGAGGGTAGTCGGTTCGATTTTCGCGGGGTCCCGTTCCGGTTGAGGTTGCCGGGGGCGCATAATGTGGAGAATGCGCTGCATGCGGTCATGCTTGGCGAACTGGCCGGGGTGTCGGTCGCGCAAAGCTCGGCGGCGTTGGCCACGTTCCGCGGAATTCACCGTCGGTTGGAAGTCGCGGTGCGGGTGGACGGTGTGACCGTGATCGACGATTACGCGCATAATCCGGCCAAGATCGCGGCCGCCCTTGCCGCGGTGCAGCCCTTTGCGGGGCGTCTGGTGGCGGTCTGGCGTCCGCATGGCTACGGGCCCCTGCGCCATATGCTCGACGGGCTGGCAGAGGCGTTTGCCGTGTTGCGCGGCGGGCGGCACCGCGTGCTCTTGCTGCCGGTCTACGATGCGGGCGGGACCGCCGACCGGAGTATCGGGTCGGATGCCCTGGCGGCGCGGCTGTCGGCTGTCGGCGTCGATGTCGCCTGTGTGGCCGATTATGCCGCCGTGCGGCGGGCGTTGCGGGAACCGGCCTTGACGGCAGGCGACGCGGTGCTGGTGATGGGGGCGCGTGATCCGGGATTGCCGTTGCTGGCGAGAAGCTGTCTTGATGGTTTAGGCTAACGTCACCGCTATGAAGACCTAAGGGGTAACGTGTGTGAATTGCATGGCAAGTGATTATGGCATAAATAGTTGCCCAGAACGTCCCCGACATTCCCCGGAATGGAAGAAACACGAGGCGGCACTGGCCGGCGGCATGAGCCGGGTCCGCATGGATCTTGCTGATTTCCTGGACGATCCCGAGAACAACGTGGATCCCTGCTGGCCGCTCACACCGGAAGAGCGCCAAGCCCGCCGCGAGGCGCTGGGGCATCTCCACCAGATCGAGTCAATCGCTGGGTCTTTCTTCATTGGGCACCATCCTGTTCACGAACAAGTTCCATAGGAGTCGCCAGCATGGGCGGCGAGCAACCATGTCCGGCTCCGTTCGAATCTCTTGATAGAAGCTCGGTATTGTGACCCCACAGCCCATTTGGAGCCGAATAATATTCAGGATTGCAAGCAATACCAACTGGCGTTATATTATTCACATCATGACGACAGTTCAAGAAATAGAACATGCCATTGATCAACTCCCGAGTGATCAGTTCTCGAAAATCCATGATTGGATCATCGAGAAAGACTGGATGCTTTGGGACAGGCAAATTGAGCAAGACAGTGCATCCGGGAAACTTGCATTCCTCGTGAAGGAAGCATTACAAGATGCTGAATCAGGCGACACGAGACCGCTCTGATGCACAGGGCGACTCAAAAATTCTGGCGTTGCTATTACGATTTGCCACCCGATGTCAGACGCGCTGCGGATCAGAATTTCGATTTATTGAAACGAGCCCCGCGACACCCGTCCTTACACTTCAAGAAGCTTGGTGAACTGTGGTCTGCCCGAGTCGGAATCCACCACCGAGCGCTTGCCGTGCAAGATGCGAACGGGCTCCTCTGGTTTTGGATTGGCACTCATGCAGAGTACGACAAACTGATATAGAACCAATTTGTTGGACTGCCCCACAAGGGGAGGGCTTCATTCAACCCGTCACACGGCCAGTTGCTGGGTATGAAAAAGGAATTGCCGCGCCCTGTATGGCGTGAATGCAGAATAGCGAGGCTCACCCGCTAGCTACCTGAGTGTTAAATGTGAAGACCCCGATACCCCCGATTCGTTCTTCCTCCGGGTCCGCCTTGCCTGCTTGTGCACAACCAAGGCTATTTTTGCGGTTTTCCACTGCCCCCCACGACGGGTTTGATGGGTTTATGACGGGTTCCCATTTTCGCAGTCAATGACGGGTTTGACGGGTTTATGACGGGTTTGGCCTTGGCAGCCGAGTAGTGCGCTGACCGACCTGTTCCCCCAACTTTTTCCAGAGCGCCGATTTTTGCCAGGTGCCGCAGTTCGCGCAGAGCGGTGCTCTCAGAGACGCCGAATGCCTCGCGATATTGCATGTTGCCAATACTGCCGGCGGACTTCGCCTTAACCAAAGCGGCACGTTGCCGCTCGTTCAGCCCCAGTTCCGCCATGACCTCCTCGGTGAGCCAATCCCGCCAGACCGTGGTGCCAAATTCGCCCGGCTGGTTTCCACCGAAACTTGGTTCCGGCAGTGAGTGCTCCCGGCTTTCCCGGATCATCATCAGCGTACCGGTCCCGTACTTTTCTGTCCCTTGGCCGGTGCATTGCGTTTTGATTGTAGCGTTGATTGCGACCGAATGCAGCATTAACGCAACTAAATAATCATGTAACTCCTTGTATAATAGAAGCTTGAATTTGCAGTATTGCAGCATATTGCTGTGCCTTTGCGTCTACTATTCGTTTTTGCTGCAATCTTCTCCCGCAATGTCCGGATACCATCGTGCCGCCCGAGTCAACCCTTGGGAATGGACACGGCCTTGCTCTTTCATCTCGCGCAAAAGCCGCTGTATCTGCGTGCGGACAAGTCCGGGCAGAACCTGATAGAACTCATCCATCTGGCTTCCGGTCTCCGCATTCTCCCGAATGTGCTTCAGCAGCAGTTCCTTGTTTGTTGCCCGATCCAGCCCCCGTTTCCTTGTGTAAACCCCCTTCTTTCCGACGGCGGCGTAGTACCGTCGTCCAAGGATGAACTTTCCGCGGGCAACCCGTTCGATCACCCCGATGTCGAGCAGCCGGGGAATCCGATCTCTCAATTCATCAGGCACAGCCTGTTCGCACCGGATATGATTCAATACCAGAAAATCGCCGGTGCTGAAACTCTGGAGCGTTTCCAATCCGATCCGCTCCATCATCGTCAGCAGCTTCGGGTCCTGCACTAATCCATCAAGCGTCACCCTGACATGCATCCGATCCGTACCCTTGAAATCCGGCAAGGCCTTTGCCTGCTTGACGCTCAACTCGAACATCAGGTTCATGCCTTGGCCGGATCGTTCGACCAATCCGCATCGGGCCAGGATATCCGCAATACGCCGGTTGCGGGGCGATTGGCGATCGAGGATGTTTTCCAGCGTGATGTCCGGCGGGAACCCACCCGGACTATCCACCACCAAACGGTGCTGATACTGCCGTACGAACACCGGACCGCCCAACTGGTAGTCCCGGTGACTCACCGCGTTCAGGACGGCTTCCCGCACCATGCGTTCGTCAAATGTGAGAACATCCATGACAAACAGCCCGTCCTGGTAATGCTGCTTGTTGTTGCGCAGATTGATAAGTTCCCACAATCGGTCATAGAAGCAGAAGAACCCCTGTCGGAACTCCTCACGTTGCTGCGCCGGGCCGGACGCCTCTGTGGATCGGTACTCGAAAATCACTTCGGACTGTCCGAGCAGACGTCCCAAAGCCTCACGGCGGCCGAACAGAACCAGAGCCGCATAGGTGATACCTTTGGGTGTGACTGCCTCGCAATCCCTGAGAAGCTGGTCTGCCGATCGATGGGCTAAACCGGGTTGGTTCGCCTTCTCCATCCAGCGCCGCCGGAAAGCATCTATCGCCCCCTCGTCCAGATCGTCACTCTCGGCGTCGCTGCAAATATCGGCAGAGAAGTCATGGCCCACCTCCGCAAATATGGCCCGCATTTCCTCCATCGGCATTTCGACAAGGCTATCCCCCTCGCGCCACCAGCAGATGCCTTTGTCCTGAATTGGCACGCCGACCGGACGCGGCGGAATGTCAAAGACCAGCACACGCTTGCCATCAGCATCAAGCAAGTGGACGTCTATTCGAAGGTGAAGCCGGTCCATCAGTCCGTTTCGCGTCCGTTCTGGCTGCTCAAAGGCGTGGCTGCCGACCACCTGCCGTGGCCGCTTGTCGGTCACCCCCAGGACAACGTAGCCCCCGCCGCGATTAGCCAATGCGCAAGCGTATTTGGCGAGTTCATCGAATTCAAAAGCGTTCTCCGCCCTCTTGAACTCGATGTTCTCGCCCTCCTTGGCATCAAGAAGCCATTCGATCTCGGGCACTTTCATTCTTGTTCCTCCGTTGGATAAATCCTGATCTCGCCCCGGTGCTTTTTAGCCAGCATCTTTCGAGCGTTTTCATCTATCAAATACGTAAATCTATTTTGTGACAACAACATCAGCACACTCCTGCTGTTGGATCTGCTCCCTGGATTATCTCTAAATTCTCGGCTGGGTCGACCTCTTGCCCGAACGCAATCTCAAGCAATCAAACACCTCGACACCAGAAATAACTGGAGAAGCGGGTGACGAAGTGTTAGTATCATACGCCGTTTCTGACAGAGATGCAATTACTTGGCGGGGATATTCATGCACAATCTACCCTTCGACTATCGAAAAGCCGTGCAGGCAATCAATTACTTCGCACGCGCCAATGGCGGGGTGATAACCAAGCTAGACGTGCTGAAGCTCATTTTCTTTTCTGATCGCTATCACCTGCGCAAATACGGGCGTCCGATAACCAACGATCAATACTGGGCCATGCAATTCGGTCCCGTTGCTTCTGCAGTCAAGGAAATGGCCGAGCTTGACTCCCTTTGCGGCACCGAGCGTCACTATGCCGAACGCGTTTTCCAGAAGGCGACCCCTGAATATCACCTCCAATCCATCAGCCCGGTGGATGAGGATGTCTTCTCCGATTCGGATCTTGAGGCACTGGCATACGTCTGGACGAATTTTGGCAGCAAGCGGATGAACCTGGTGAACATCACGCACAAATATCCGGAATGGAAGAAGCACGAGGCGGCGCTGGCTGGCGGCATGAGCCGGGTCCGCACATGACTGATTCCTCTGGTGGCGTAAGCTTTTACTAGTAAACGCTATAGAGTAACTAACCCACCCCTGGCGCGATGCAAAAAACATAACTATCCCGTGAACTTTGTCGTAAACCACCCCGAAAAACTATCTCGTGAACCTTGTCGTGAACCAGACCGGAGTAGTTTGGCGACAAAGTTCTCGCAATAGGTAGAGCCGGATCAGTTGACGACAAGGTTCACGAAGGTAGTTTTCTCTATTTTTTCTCCCGTTTCGAAGGGAAAACGCCTGATCTGCACAAAAAAATCAGCCCTGGGGTCCGCATGGATCTTGCCGATTTCCTTGACGACCCCGAGAGCGACGTGGATCCCTGCTGGCCGCTGACAGCGGAAGAACGGCAAGCCCGCCGCGAGGCGCTGGGGCATCTCCACCAGATCGAATCCTTGTGGAGGTAATCCGGTGGCACCGGGCATACCCAGCGAGGCGGCGCTCAACTTCTACCTCCACGAAGGTGCGGTCTTTTACGTGCAGGACCGGGGATTGACCTCGCCGGAACCGCATTACTTTGTGGTTCTGAACCTATCGCCAGCCAAAATTGTCCTGTTTCGTGTTGGCTAAGGGCTTGTCGCGATGACCGCTAAGATCGCATTAATGTCCCGTTTCCAAGCCATGCAAATAATGGTTTATCTGTTTGATTAATAGTGTATTACGAAAACACAGCAGATGGCATGTTCGTTTGAATGTCCTGTTTATGTCCAGTTTGGCGAAAGTCATGAACGTCTAAACTCCCTTTAGTTTGTCTCGTTTATGTCCCGTTTTCCGGAAAGAATGTACCGCGTATTTCGACCCGTGGTACCGATCTGCCGTAATAGGCCGATCTCTACGAGTTTCTTCAGATCCCGCGTGGCCGTGCGAGCAATCGCACCAGCCTCGCTCTGGTACTCACGGTTGGTAATCGTCCCGTTCAGCTTGAGAATGGCCAAGCCTTTTTTTTGCCGATCATTCAGCCCCAGTTCCGCCATGACCTCCTCGGTGAGCCAATCCCGCCAGACCGTGGTGCCGAATTCGCCCGGCTGGTTTCCACCGAAACTCGGCACCGGCAGTGAGTGTTCCCGGCTTTCCCGGATCATCATCAGCGTACCGGTCCCGTACTTTTCGATGTAGTGCGCCAGGAACAGTGCCTCGGCAATCCGTGTGTTTCGCAGTACTGACCGATGCGGCTTGCGAAGGCTTTCGGGCGTTAATGGCGGCAGCAGCTCGCCAGGATTCCAGACCTCGATCCGGTCTGAGAACACCGACACCTGAATGGCTGCACCGGACGTGTAGTCCCGGTGCGCGACAGCGTTCACAATGGCTTCGGCCACCATATCTCTTGGAATCTCGTGGTGCACCGGTGCGCACGTTCCTTCCGCCCGTGTACCCACAGACCGGTTTACTTTGGAAAGGACGAAATCCACGGCTTGGTCTACCTGTTCGAACAGGTTTCCCTTGAATACACGATAGAACGGTACCGGCCGTTGAACCTCCGTGCCGTGGAAGTGCATGCACCGGACCTCCGCGCAAGGCAGAAACCGCTGGGGATCACACCCGAACAGCAGTACACCTGCATTCGTTACGCGTCCATCACTGAGCAAATGCAGATGCGTGAGTACGTCGCCCACCGGAGTTTCTTCTGCCATCGGGAACTGCCGCTCGTTGCGCGCCCGCCGAATGAACGTGGCAACCGCCTTTTCGTCGATGGCATCGAACCCGGCGTCCT
>CAZOXS010000276.1:0-3297 GCA_964583785.1 uncultured Victivallales bacterium | reverse complement strand
AGATCCATCACCACCCGGTTGCCAACCCATTCAACCAGGTAGGTGTTCGCATACTGGCCGATGCCGCGCAACAACATCAGCAAAATCACGGCTCCGCCCAGCAGCAGGGCGCTTTTCAGCGTAAGCGCTTGCGCCGGCTCGAAGAAGTCGCCGAGCATGCGTTCAAGCACCGGCAGGAAACCGACGGTTGACCCGGCAAAGAGCACGCCGCAGATGCCGCCGACGATCAGTCGTCCGAGATAGGGGCGCGTGTACCGGATCAGGCGCCAGTAGGTCTGGCGCGGCGTTGAATTCGCTGATGCCGTCGTCATGTGTACTTTACCACCTCATCCACGGTGGTATAGCCATCGAGCAGGCACTGGATACCGTGCTGGCGCATGCTGATCATGCCGAGCTGGATGGCCTTGTCGCGGATGACGATGGTCGGCTGGCGTTCGTTGATGAGGCGGCGGATGGGTTCCGTGACCGAAAGGTACTCGTAAAGCCCGCGCCGGCCGTGGTATCCCGTGTCGTTGCAGGCCGAACAGCCCGCGCCGTAGAAGAACGTCCGGTCGCCGATATCCTGTGCCGACATCCCGAGCAGGTCGAGCACATCCTGTTCCGGTTTGTAAGGCGTCTTGCACTTGTCGCAGACCATACGCACGAGTCGCTGGCCGAGCACGGCTTCCAGTGTCGATGAGATCAGGAACGGTTCGATTCCCATGTCGATCAGACGTGTTACCGCGCCCGCCGCGTCGTTGGTGTGGAGCGTGCTGAACACCAGGTGGCCGGTCAGCGATGCCTGCACGGCGATCTGCGCGGTCTCGATATCACGGATTTCACCGATCATCATGATGTCGGGGTCCTGACGCAGGAAGGCCCGCAGGATCCTGGCGAACGAGTTGCCAACGCTTTCCTTCACCGGTACCTGCATGATGCCATCGATGTCGTATTCCACCGGCTCTTCCGCCGTGAGCAGCTTGCGGTCGACGGTGTTGACGCGCTTGAGTCCCGAATACAGGGTGGTTGTCTTGCCGGATCCGGTCGGGCCGGTCACGATGACAATCCCGTTGGGTTTCTTAATGTCATTGGTGAACTTGGTGTAGACGTCATCCGGCATGCCGAGGTTCTCGATAGTCAGCGAGACATTGCTCTGGTCGAGCACACGCAGCACCACGCTTTCGCCGAACTGAGTCGGCAGGGTCGAGACACGCAGATCAATCGCGCGGCCACCGATGCGGAGCTGGATGCGGCCGTCCTGCGGCAGGCGGCGCTCGGCGATGTTAAGACCTGACATGACCTTCACACGCGAGATCAGCGGCAGCGCCAGCCGGCGGGGCGGCGGGGCCATCTCGTAGAGCGCACCGTCCACCCGGTAGCGGATGCGGAATTCCTTCTCGAAGGGTTCGAAGTGGATGTCCGAGGCACGGTCGTTGACCGCCTGATAGAGCACCAGGTTGACGAAACGGATGACCGGTGTCGAGCCTGCCGCCTCCTCCAGTCCCTGCTCATCGGTCTCATCCACCAGCGCCAGGTCACCCGCCTCCTCGATCTCGCCCTCGAGTGCCGAGAGCATGTCGTTGACGGCGGCGCTGTCATCCCCGTAGAACTGGTTGATGCAGGAACGCACGTCGTCCTCGCGTGCCACGACAAACGAGACATCGCACGTCAGTACGAACATGAGCTCGTCCATCACCTGCGGGTTGATGACATCGCAGACCGCAAGCTCGACGGCGTTGTCGGTCATCGAGGTCGGAACGACGTTGTACATCCGCGCCACACTGGCCGGGACGCGGTGGATGATGTCAGGTGGTATGTCCAGCGCCGGCAGGTTCACCACATGCGTGCCCATGTAGCTGGCAATGACCTCCAGCAGTGCGTCACTTTCGATCAGGCCGCGATCAACGACCATGTTCCGCACCGGTTTGCCGGTCTCGATATGCTCGGCGGCGATATCTTCCATCTGCTCGCCGGTCAGGGACCCCTGTTCAACCAGCAGCTCCAGCAGTGGATCCTGATATGTCTGTTCTTCGGCCATGCTCACTCCCGGTTCAGCCTGCCTCTTCCTGTAGTTTCTGTTTCACGGTCTCGGCGTCCTGGGCCTTGGTGATCAGATCCTCGTAGGTGATCTGGCCCGCGCGGTAAAGTGCCATCAGATAGGCATCCAGCGTGACCATGCCGAACTTGGCGCCGGTCTGGATGTCCGAGGTAATGCGATAGGTCTTGCTGTCGCGGATCAGCGAACGGATCGACGGGGTCGTGATCATGATCTCGAACGCCGCTACGCGGCCCGGTCGGTCCTGCCGGACCAGCAGCAATTGCGAGACCACGGCCACCAGGCCGACCGAGAGCTGGGTGCGCACCTGCTCCTGCTGGTCGGTCGGGAAGGCGTCGACGATACGGTCAACCGTGCTGGCCGCGCCGGTCGTGTGCAGCGTGGCAAAGACCAGGTGACCGGTTTCCGCCGCCGAGATGGCGGCTTCCATGGTCTCGAGATCGCGCATTTCACCCACGAGGATCACGTCCGGGTCCTGGCGCAGGGCGCGCCGCAGCGCCTCCTTGAAGCTGGGGACATCGACGCCGATTTCCCGCTGGGTGATGATCGACTTCTTGTGGTCGTGGTAATACTCGACCGGATCCTCGATCGTGATGACATGGCAGTCGCGGTGCTCGTTGATGAAGTTGATCATGCTGGCCAGCGTCGTGGTCTTGCCGGATCCGGTCGGGCCGGTGACCAGGATCAGGCCGCGCGGGCGGTACAGCAGTTCCTTGAACTGTTCCGGCAGGCCGATCTTCTCAAGCGACAACAGATCGTTAGGGATCTGGCGCAGTACGATGCCGACAGCCCCTTTCTGTTTGAGCACGCTGACGCGGAAACGCGCGGCGTCGCCGAAACCGAAACCGAAGTCGGTACCGCCGCCCTCGCGCACCTTCTGCTGGTGATCCGGCGAGGTGATACTCTTCATCAGCCGCTCGGTGTCCTCCGGCCGCAGCGGTTCGACATCGAGCGGTTCGAGATGGCCATGCAAGCGCAGCATCGGCGGCAGCCCCACGGCGATGTGCAGATCCGAGGCCCCCTCGTCCACGGTCAACTGTAGCAGATCGTTCATGTCAACCTGTCCGGCCGGGATCTTGTCCTCCGATTCAGTCTGATAGTAACTGCTCATAATCAGTCCTCGTCTCCCATGGTTACACGCAACACCTCATCCAGCGTGGTTACGCCGGCGCCGACTTTACGAATCCCGTCCTCGCGTAACGTCCGCATGCCCAGCTCGCGGGCATGCTGGCGCATTTCGGAGACCGGCAGTTTATCGAAGA
>CAZOXS010000275.1:0-9239 GCA_964583785.1 uncultured Victivallales bacterium | reverse complement strand
GTGCGCCGGTTCCCCGATGCGCGATGCCTTGCGCAGCATCCATTCGTTGCCGCGTTCCGGGTTGCCGATCTTCTCCTTGGGAATGTGCTCGGCGCATGTGCTGAACTGTCCGGGTTCCTTGCGGGCATGGATGGTTATCTGTACAGCACATCGTCAGGTAAACCAGACTCTGGTGATAGGGTTTCATCCAGGGGCGCTCAGGCTGCATCGCCTGTTGTCAGAATTCAATATAGAAGCCCCATGCACGCGCCCAGAAACGGAAGTCACCCAGTAGAGGATCCCCGCTGAGGTCAGGATTAGGCACACTACTCAGAGTCACCTGCCAACTCTATCGCCGGCAGCTTCATTTCCTGCATAAAGGCGGAGATCATATTGCCTTTGATACCAGAGCGCTTGTGGATCCGCAGGAAGCTAGTCAGGGCAATTTCGACTTCGCCCTTCTCAAATACCGGCCACCACTCGTCATTGATGTAGAAGCACATGGGGCCTCCCTCACGCTTGCCCCAACCCCGCTCCTTCTCAAACAAGAGCTTGCTATCTGCGTATACCCGATAACCATCACCACTATTCATGTGGGCCTGGCCTCCCAAAACAAAGCGGTACAAGTGGTCTTTTTGCATTTCGGGAATTCTGATCTTTGTTCGCATCAGTATCACCTCGTGCTCCCATAACGTCTTCATGGGGTCACAACAGCGGCAATAGTCCTCCTTGCAAACAAAATGGTGCCGCACCTCAATAGGCTTATCCTCTGCCTGCTCAATCCATAAGCGAGGCTCTGTTCGAAGCATGCCATCTTCCTGACCAAAGGGAGCCAGACCGCGCTTCCAGCCGGCCTTCACAGGATCAAAATCGACGGCATACCAGTTCTCCATCCCCGCGGGATAGGTAACCGCCCGATAGCGGGTGCCAACTTCCCAGTATTTCTCTTCTGGCGGATCAAAGCTGTAATAGGCCCAGGTGATCTCCGCCAGATCGGTGCCAAACGTACGCCAGTCGTAATCCGAGACCCCAGCCTGCTGATACAGATTCACCAAACCGCTCAACGCTCCGCCCTCCATCCGACCGCCAAGCTCCTTGGCCAGATTCTTCGCCTGCTCCTGCTCATATTGAGGGATGAGTGTCTTCATGACAATCGAGCCAAAAGCCTTCTTGACCTTCGGACCAAAGTCAGCCGGGTTCGCCCGCATGAAAATATCCTGGTGCGGCAAGTTTTCCTCTGGAAAGCGGAGATTACCGACTTCGAATAGCGCTTCATAACCACCAGGAAGTGCGACCATATTGGCCGCCACATTACCGAGCAAATAGTCGACACCAGCACTCATGTCCTGCCCACCCGGTGCCGCAAGTGACGTTGGGAATTCGGCATACGCCTTGCTAAGCGTTTCCAGCGCAAACGACTGCACCTCAGGCTCCGCCTTCTGCAGTTGCTTGACCAAGTCTCCCAATGGAGCCAACGCAACCGCGCGCTCGTTGTATTTGACCATGTCCCCAATGATCGGCAGCACCTTCCTGTAGAACCGCTTGTCGCCAGCGACAGGGCTAAGCGCAGTCATGGCGGCCTTGCGCAGCCACCAGTCATCGTGCTCCAGCCAGTACGTGAGACGATCGACATGCGGTGCGATCAATGCCGGACGGGCACGTCCCAATGCATTCAAGGCAGCCTCCACAACCCACCAGGATTCATCAGGATCGTTTATCATGCCTGTTACCAGCGCTAACATTTCATCCGTCAGGGCTTCATCCGTAATCGGATCACCCTTGAACATGCCGGTAATGCACCTGAGCCCCGAAAGACGTGCACGGGGATCCTCGGATTTGAGCAAGGGAACGATCAGATGCGTACGCCCGTGTGACGTAATGGCATTTGCGGCTGAATCGCGAATGCCCTGATCAATGTGGCAGGCGTACATCAACAAGGTGTCGTCATCCACATCCTCAGCCCCGAGTCTCTCCCCGATCGGCATGGACGCATCGGTTTCCAGTCGCTCTGCGGCAATATCCTGCCGCTGTCCCGGCTTGTACTCCCCAGGCGCCAGCGAATAAAAGATTGCATCGGCTTCCGTTCCCCACGGCAGCACGGGTAATTGATAGGATTTAGCATACGCTGACTTGGGTGCACCATACATGCGTAACTGCTTGCGGGGTAACGTGTAAATCATGGGAATCCAGCTTCCCCAGCCTCGCCCCTCTAATGCGGTATCCGCATAACCGACATTCCAGTCACTCACCCAACCGAAATCCCCCTTGTGGGTGCGGGCAAGCTCATACATCCAACGTCGTCCATCCATGAAAGACCGATATTGATCCGGCCGCTTTTCCTTCACAAGCCCCATCGACTGCCCCCGCCAGAGCTCGCCGATACCCCCGCCGGTATGACCATGAAACAACCAGGATGTGGAATAGAATCCTTTGGTGGCATTGATGTCGCGAGCCTTGGCATACACGGAGTCCTCGCCCTCCGGTGTGAGGTTGGCAGCCGCAGCCATGGCCAGCGCCAGCCCTGTATTGCGTCCATTGCTTACCATGCCACCCTCTGGAACCCCATCGCCATAGGCGACATTGCCATGACCGGCAAAGCGGTAGAAGTGCAGCAGCGAACTCTGCAAGGTATGCTCATCCACCTCCGCGCCGCATTCCTTGGCCATCAGCAGAAATGTCACACAATGCACCCCGGCCGCATTCATGTGGCCGCCAGCCATATAGCTGTAAGACGCACCCCCACGCCCCATCCAGGAACCGTTGTAAATCGTCCGTTTGAGATAATCGGCCATCTTCTCGATCAACGGAATCACGGATTCATCCCCTGTGCGAAGGTAGTATTCACAGAGCGCCGGACCATTGTAACCGGCAAACCAGGGATAGGTACTGAACTCCCCTTCGTCCTTATGCTTTGCAACCAGATCCGCCACCCACTTGCGCGCAATGTCCAGATCTTTCTCCTCCCCCGTGGAGAGCATGAAGAGTAAAGCCGCATCCAACCCGACCTCGATCGAGCTCTTCTCTGATGCAAGAAGATCTGCAAATTGGCGCACAATCTTGTCGGCTTTTGCACAATTCGCAGGCCAGATCTCACTGTAGGCACCCAGTACAGGAATCGTGACCATGACTTCATGCGCCTGCGATTTCACGTCATCCTTGACCATGAGCTTCAGTACACCATCCGCGGCCTCTGCATCCGTGATGAAATTTCCCAGCAGGATGCGCGGATCCACATCCTTGAGAACCTGCCCATTGATGCTCTCAATGATCTGCCCCTTCTTGAGCTGCCCGCAAACCTCGGCAGGCGAACCTGGCTCGACATTCACAATATGCATCGTAAAGTTAGGGCGACGCAGATCAAGACCAATCCCTACGGGGCCCCAGCGTTTGACCTTGTAAGAGGAGGCCTCCGGATCCGGTGCCATGTGAAATGGGGGCGTTGCCTTGTAGTAGTCCGCCGCCGTCAAAATACTGGCCCCCATCAACCAAACCGCCAATACGATCAAAACACCTGAACTGATTTTCCTCATCATAACCTCTTTCGCACCTTACAAATAACCGCGACGGTCATAGACCAGCGCGACAGCCCCGTCCAACACAATGGATATTTCGGCAATCGTCACTTGACCGCCTGCAAACTCAGACATGATTCTACTAGCACGCGTCACATCCTACTCCTCATTTAAACCTTAAACCTGATCCCAAACACCCCCAGGAAATCGGATCACGAGATTGCCATAAATCGCATGACGATTACGAGCTTTATTATGGTCAGGTTATCCCCAATAAGCAACGGCCTCGCGGCTATGGCTCATCCTATCTACAGCGTTACTCCCCGCATCATCCGAGTCCTCCCGAGGCCGAGGCTAGCCGACAAATTCAAAATCCGCCCCTGCCCAGCGGATCCTGCTTGCGTAACGCGTAGAGCCCGACCTTGAAGGCGCGCGGGTAGAACGTCTTGGCATCGATGCTGTGTTCGTCGAGGTACGCGTCCAGGGCTCGCCGTTCATGCATCGAACCGGGCGCGTGTCTCATCTTCAGCTCGACGCTATCGCCATCACTGGTGAACCACTCGCGGTCAGCGAAGGTAATTGGCAGTTCTATTGCGTGATCACCATGCAGCAGCCTATCAATTCCATAACTTAGGATCTTGCCCGCCTCAAGTTTATGAAAGCGGTTGGAAACGTCTTCCAGCGCTTTACAGCCGTTCTCAGACAAATGGACGCTGAAGCTGGTGCTATCGGTATACATGAAGGTATAGGATTCGGCCTCATCCCACGCTTTTCGCCATTCCGCAAAGGACCGGGTCTCCAGCCCCATCGTCCGGTAGATGGTTTCAACCATCAGCATGTTACCCGCATGGCTGAAGCGTTCATCCATGAGGGTGAGTCTGGACCCGGGAGATTCACTGAAGTGCGTCTCCATCACCGCCCAGATGTCGGCAAGCGCTATGTCGTTCTCCTTGCAGAGCAAACGGATGACATGATTAAAGGCGGTTATTTTACGGTTCTCTTCGCTTTCGGGGTCACGGGTCGACATGGGAATCGTTGTGACGATCAGCTTGACACCCATCCTACTTGCCGATGCCACAATCGACAGGAACGACTCCTTATACGCATCGACCGGCGTTCCTTCCCGGGCATCCTCAATGGGCGGTACGAGAAGCATCCACCGTTCCCGACCGGTTCTGCTCATAGTCTTCAGGTCTGCGTCAAGGCCGGCAAGATTGCCCTTTAACTTCGCCACATTTCGCGTCGTCACCATCTCGTAACCGTCATTCAGAATGTCGAGCAGCATTTTGAACCAGCCTCCCGGGCGACCGCCTGAAGTCACCTGCCGGGTGCCCACACAAATAACCTGCGGCGAAGCGGTCCACTGCTGCTCAAGGGCTTCGCATTCGTCATCCGTAACCCCCATCGCCTTGAGAATACCCAACGCCATCACCTTGTGACCCACGTCAACAGGATGAATGCCGTCACTGCTGATCACATTGCGCCGGCTGGTGTCGCCCCCTTGCTTGAGTTTAGCTATCCTGGCAAAAGCCGCTTCGTTCAAAAGCGCAATGGACAGACCGTGTTCCTTCGCCAGGCGCCGGAGAAAGTCATTGTAGGCAACGGCTTTCTGGTTGAGCCTGAATTCAGGATCCTCGGTGATCTGAGTAAAGGTCGACATGATCACTTTCGTTCCGGCCGCTTTGCTCTTGTCGAGAATTTGCGGGACGTAGATCTTGAAGTGTTCAAGCTCACACCCCATGTCCGGGCCCGGCTGGTAGACGCCGATCTTGGCCGTCGGATCCGTATGCCAGACATCATTGACCCCGACCGAGAGAAAGAGATGGTCTGGCTTCTGCCGGAGGACACCGTCAAGTCGCAGCAGCATATCAGACGATTTATTGCCCGGCACACCAGCATAGATACCCCTTGTCCGAATGCCCTTGGTCTTGAGGCCGTGGATCACCAGTCGGCAATATCCACCGTATTCCTCCCCTCCGGCCGTGATGGAATCTCCCAGGAACGCGATCGACTCACCATCTTGAACCAAAAGCGTTCTGACTACAGGCTCTTCTTCCTGAACCGCGAATACCGGAAAGACCAACAGCAGGGATACCATTGAGATTGCTCGCTTCATGCCACACATCCTATTTATTGACTACTTGAGGATAGCATCGATAACGCACTGTCCAGGCAGCGCCCTAATCTAGTTTCCTAGGCCTCCCATAAACAGCCAATCAAAACGACACCGATCCTACCTGCCCTCTCCCGCAACATCAACCCTTCTGCTTGCCATCAAAAGCGACGATACAACGATTGAAGATATTTGAGATGCCGCGGATGGTTACGTTCACTTTATAGCCGTGTTCCCTAGGCCCCGCCGTAATCGTCAACCAAAAACGTTGCGTACCGCGCGAAGATAGCCGTAGGGCGCCATCCAGAGATTGTGCGTTACCACATCTCGACTGTTCCTGAACCAGACATGCGGATGCAGGGTGGAATTGATCGCCATGTTGTTGTAGCCGTGGCGGCAATACCCTTCGCGCAGTTTCAAGCCCCCACGCAGGAATAGGTTGCTGTAGATCTCGTAGTTGGACGAGCCGTCATCCAGATCCACGTCCCACCCGTCATCACACCGCCAGCGGCTGTTTCGAATGATGCTTTTCTGTGCGTCCAGACGCATCAAGTCCGCAAATTGATCTTCGGGCGCCCCTTCCAGCTCCCAGAAACGATCGCGCCCCCAGGAATTAAAACTTCCGTGGTCATCCGTCTCGAGCACGGTATTGAACACATCGCAGAATTCAATTAAGTGTCCGCCGAACGTGCCTTCACTGATATTAATGCCCGCGCGCGGGATATCGTAGATCGAGCAATACCGAACCGTAATGGCACTGGACATGGATATCTGCACGCCTGCTACCTGCTTCTCGACTGCCCCGATATCATGAATCAAACAATTCTCAACCAGGCAGTCTGCCGGATAATTTTCCGTTTTGGGGCCTGAGGTCTTATCAATATCTTGATATGCCTGATGGTCGTGCCGCTCGAAAAGTAGACTACGGACACAATCCACCGCCCCAACAAAACAGACGCCACTGCCGCCGGCACCATGAATATGCGTGCCCTGGACGACGAGGCGGCGATTGTAGCCACTGGCAAACACGGCATTGCCGCCAACCTGATCAAAATCGCAATCGGCAATCGTACAGTCCTCCGCTCCTGCGAACAACAGAGTCCCACCCCGGTAGATACTCCAGTCGCTGCGCAGTAACGGTTCATAGGGCTCCATAATCGTACGTGCGGCATGCCGGAAGGTAATACCATTAAGCGCAATATGTCGTACCGGATTTTTAGGCGTACCGTTGAATTCCACGAGGTGCTTCAGCCGTGCAGCCTCGAACGTAGCCGCCTCCACATTGACGTCCTCGGGCGGACAGAAATACAGCGTCTGCGTTCTGCGATCATGAAACCATTCACCGGGTGCGTCGAGTTCCTCGAAGATATTCTCCACAAACCGGTGTTCGTCGTGCATCCCCATCTGCCGATTGTTCTGCCAGCCACCTTCATAGACAACCGTACCATCAGGATTCTTGCCGGTGATGCGGTAGTGGTAGCCACCCCAATGCTTGCTGTGCATGGCATGGATGTAGCCACCGGCCGGATCCTGCCAACGTGCAGCCCGTTCCGGGCTGAAGGCGTCGGCCGCATATCCGTTAAGCGGGCGAATGTTAGGATCATAATTGGGATAGCGCGCCATGTGCTGGCGTTCCCCGTCCACAAACAGCTGGTCAAGTTCCAGACCGGCCGGGGTCTTCGCCTGTAGACTGCCACCCTTGAAAAAGCTTCCACGCCAAAGCCAGTTTGACGCCGCCGCTGATGATGACAGCCGCGTCGTTGTACGCGCAATAGGTTACAGGTGCCTCAGCCCCTCCCGAATCCTCGGGCAGGAACTGAATGGCACAATCCAGATAAAAAGTTCCCCCCATCAGATATACCAGTATCGGTTGCGTGCCTCGTTCCTCGCACCGGCGAACGGCCATCTTCGCGGTGCCAATCGATTGAAAGGGTTCCTCGAATGTACCAGGATGCTGGTCAGAACCGTCTGGCGAAACATAATACGCTTTACTCATGCTATTTCCGGGGAATGCCTCTTTATTGGGTTACGATTGTTCAGCAGCCAATACAGCGTCGATGGCGACCAGCTCCTCGGCGCTGAAGCTGAGATTCGCCAACGCGCTCACGCAGTCGTCGATCTGCTGGGGCTTGCTGGCCCCGATCAGGGCAGAGGTCATCCCCGGATGACGCAACACCCAGGCAATCGCCATCTGGGCCAGGCTCTGTCCCCGCTGTTCGGCAAGCTGATTCAGGGCGCGAATAGTGCGCTGGAGCTCCGGGGTGATCTGCTCTCGGCGCAAGAAGGTCGACAATTTAGCCGCACGGGAATCCTCTGGAATGTCATTAAGATAACGGTTGGTCAACATCCCCTGGGCCAAGGGCGAAAACACAATGCAGCCGATGCCCTCGCCAGCCAACGTTGGGATCAGCCCATTCTCCGGTCCCCGGCGCAGCATACTGTAGGCGGGCTGGTGAATTGTACAGGGCGTGCCCAGTTGGCGCAGAATCGCAGCGGCTTCCCGTGTCTGTTCCGCAGAATAGTTGGAGACACCCACGTAGAGCGCCCGCCCGGAGCGCACCGCGTAGTCGAGGGCTGTCATGGTCTCTTCCAGGGGCGTATTGGGATCGGGTCGGTGGTGATAGAAGATGTCCACATACGCCACACCCATGCGCTGCAAACTCTGATCGAGGCTGGCGATCAGATACTTGCGGGAACCACACTCCCCATACGGCCCGGCCCACATGCGGTAGCCTGCTTTTGTGGAGATGATCAGCTCGTCCCGGTAGGGGGCTAGGTCGCTTGCCAGAATCCCACCGAAGGTCTCTTCCGCAGAACCGGGCGGTGGGCCGTAGTTGTTGGCCAGATCGAAGTGGGTGATCCCCAGATCAAAGGCCCGCAGCACCATCGCCCGGCCATTCTCCCGGATATTCACCCCGCCGAAGTTGTGCCACAGCCCCAGGGAAATCGCGGGCAAGAGCAGACCGGACCGGCCCGCGCGATTGTAGACCATATCTGTGTAGCGGGTTTGCAAAGCGGTATAGGGCATTTGGCTGGCTTTCTGTGTGGTAACAATTGGAATAATCACCTGCCCCCAATATAGCCGAGCAACGGACGAATGACAAGCGTCGGGATGAATTCTCATGGGAGAGCGGCAAGAATGAATCATCGTAGAAACCCGCGATGGCTGGAACATGGGTGGCCATTCGCTTTAATCGTGCAAGATCTTGTTTTCTTCGGTAGTTTGTGCTTTCTGTTTTTTCTTAGGGGGGGGATTTTCACGCAACCGTCGCGTGACGGTACGGCATTTTATCATGATGAAGCTTAATTGCATTAGATTGGTGGCCTGGGCATGTCTGGCCGGGATGGCCATCGGGGTGCAGGCGGCCGAGCGCTGGCATGGGGTTTCGGTCTTTGGTCCTGAAGGGCTGAAGTACAAGCCCGGTGAACGGTTCGAGTATTTGAATCCGGACGCCCCGATTGCGGGGCGCCTGCGCATGTCCGGCCCATCGTTTTCAAAGTTGAATCCATTTGGCTTGACGGGAAGCGCGCCGCAATGGCTGGAGGAATATTGCTTTGAGGCATTGGGAATCAAATCCTGGGATGATGACGAGGCGTATTCCGTCTATGGCTTGATTGCCGAATCCTTTGAACTG
>CAZOXS010000274.1:0-3693 GCA_964583785.1 uncultured Victivallales bacterium | reverse complement strand
AATGCTTCAGCTCCGAATTACCGGAACGTCTGACCTATGCTCCCCGCCCTTGTTTCCTAAAGGCCGTACCATGCCGCCGCAAAACCCGATGCGCGGGATGTTAGCTCGGATGCCTGTGATTTCCAACCCTTTGTTCTGAACGCCGGGAAGGGAGCAGTGTGCCCGAAAATCGCGATTCCCGCCCCTCAGAGGGCGCAATAACTGTCACGCGCACAGAATCCGCCATTTTTACTTACAGAACCCCTCGTGGTGCCCGCTTGAAGCCGGGCACCACGAGGGGTTCTGCAAGTCCCTCTTTAATGCTACTTTTCCACCACCGTCCAGACGTACACCGTCTCGCTGAACAGGGCATCCTCCACGAGTTCGGAACCGCGCGCGTCCGCCAGCGCTTTTTCCAGGTCACCGCGCACGACCACACGGAAGCGGCCCGGTCTGGTCTCGATACGCTCGGTAGCCAGCGGTGGCAGTTCACCCCCGCTGACAGCCTGCACCAGGATCTGCTCCACACCCGCTGGCGTTCCGATCAGCAGCCGCCCTGGCAACGGCACCGGCACCCACTGGTTGATCTTGTCCATCGGAATCGGGAAGCCGTCCGCGAGCAGCGTCCGGGTTCCATCGGAAAACACATGCAGGACGCGAACCGTGGCAGGCAGCGTGCTGCGGACCCACAGCCGCGGCATGTCGCCGTAGCGGAACACGGAGGGACTGCCGAACGGACGGTCGGTACGCATCTCGACACGCAGCACCGGATCGCGTTTCAACGTCGCCAGCAGCGCCGCCTCATCCTGCACCGCCGCGTCCCAGTTCGGCGGGCGTGCCGCCCCCCATCCCAGTTCGGCGACAGCCCCCCGCGCAAGCAGGGCACCCGCCACCGCCGCCGCCCCGCCCGCGGTCGGCTGACGCCGCAACACGACCTGCACGCCGTCGGCCGTCTCGCGCACACGGCCGCTGAACACCTGCGTGGCATCGGCGGGATCGGATGCGGGACGCCAGCCAAGGCGGACCATCACCTCGGGCGACAGCGCATCGGCCAGGTTCGCGCCGAAGGGCGAGACGAAGTCGCCATCACCGTAGGTCAGGGGGTGGATCAGGAACCGCTCGCCTGCACCGGATGCAGCCCCTCTGGCCTGCGGCTGTTCATCCGCCAGCGGCGCAAGCAGCTCCTCGAAGAGCCGCTGCCGTGTCCAGCCCGGCATCCCGGCGGCCAGGGCGGCCATGGCGGTCTCGATATCCGCGCGGGGCGGCAGGGATTCCACGGCATCAAGCCCGGCCGCCTCTGTTGCCTGGCAGTCCCGCAGCATGGAGTGGACATTAAGGCTCTCCTGCAGATCCTCGAATGCCGCCAGGGCGGCGGCATATTGCCGGACGGCCGCCGCTGGCTGCTTTCCGGCCTCCCGTCTGGCGGCGGCGATATGCTCGGCAGCCGACCGGGCGGACGTGGCGATGCGACGCCGGTACACTCCGGCCAGTTCGGCTCGCGGAATGCCCACCATCAGGTACACCGTGTCGCCGCTCCGTGACCGTTGCAGCTCCCGGATTTCGGGCACGCTGCGCAGCGAGGCCCGCACCAGGTTCCGCTGCTGATAGGCCGACTCCAGCCGCGAGGAGGCACCCTCGCCGAATTCCGATTCGGTTATCGTCGTCTCACGCCCCACATCCGGAGCCAGCCGCAAGGCGGCATCGCCGGCAGCCGCCAGGCGGGCATACTGCCAGGCCTGCGCCTCGCCGCCCGACTCCGCGATATCCGCGCAGCCCCGCCCGACCAGCAGTTCCGTCCCCTGCGCATCGCCCTCCTTGTCCAGCCACCACGACGGCACGGCCAGAGCAGGCAAGGAGCCAACAAGAAACAGCAGCGCAACCGGAAACCATGCGGCAACACACAAACGCATTTCGCGGGACAATCGCTTGACCCGGCTATGCATATTCTCCGGCATTCTTACCTGTAGTGTCTTCATGGCACAGTGTAAACATAAACCTGTAGCTGCATACTTGTCAACGCCGGGAAACACGAAAATCGCCTGTAGCCAGTAGCCCACTCGTAGCCCACTCGCGCCGCGAGTGCGGCTTCCATCTGCAAGCGAACGGTTGATTGGCGCCAGGACGGGGATTTGCGTAACCGCACGCACATCCCCGCTGCCACAGTCGCGGCGCGACTGGGCTACAAACCACCGCATACCGTATCCTCCGCACCGGCTCGCGAGGACACTCGCCCTCCAGATGGCAAACCCCGCAAATCTCCGAATCTGGAGGGCAAGCGTCCTCGCGAGCCGCGCCCGTCTGACCCCTCCCACCTCCGCAAAAGCCCCTCCGAGACGTTCGCCATGCGAATCCGCGCACAGCTACCAGCCCCGGCGGGGCACCGTGTCTTTGCCCCGCCCGCACATCACGGACAGGGACGGGACAACCGGGCTGGGCTTGCGTGTTCCATTCCGCTGGCAGCCTTGTGCCACCAGCGCTCCGGGAAACCGCCTCTTTAGCGTGCAGGCGCTCAGCGAGACAACACCAAACGGAACCCGTTGTTGTTGTTACGATTCGATCCATTGTTGTCGTTGCGGTTCTCGCAACGCAGGTTGTCCTGATTGTTGTTGTTCCAGGACGCGCCGCGCCACGCGCCAAACGACCCGCCAGACCGTTCGCCCGGTCATCCGAAACCATGTATCCGATATTGCCGGTAAAGCCCTTTCGTATTCCCATAGTCCGCAAACGCCTTCCAGCCCTCGGCTGAACGGCAGGCATCCTGCATCTCCACCTTGCCATCTCGTACAGCCGCCATCTTTCGCCGCATTCGCCGCTCGAACCGCCGCTTGCACTCCCCCAGCAGACGAGGTGCCTGCCCCGGAAAAAACCGGAATCCGAGAAACGGAACGCCAATTGCCGTCGGGATGATCCGCGTCTTGACCGGATGCAGGCGCAGCCGCTCGGACTCCAGCGTTGCCACGATACGCGCACGGCAGTCGTGCAGGAACGCCTTGTCATCCGACCAGAGAATGAAATCATCCGTGTACCGGGCGTATCCCGGCGCGCGCAGGTCTTCCTTGACGACGTGATCCAGACGATCAAGGTAAAGGTTCGCCCACAACTGGCTCGTGAAGTTTCCAATTGGGAGACCGCGAAACCGCCCCGCCGGCGTCAACAGATCGTCACCCGTGAACCAATCCGCAGCCCCTTCTCCGGCTACGCTTGATGCCACAATCCGGCGGCATAACTCCAGCGTAGGCTTGCACCGGATGCAGCGCTCCAGCTTGCCCAGCAGAATCTCGTGATCAATGGACTCGAAATACTTGCGGATATCGCACTTGAGCGCATACCGGTAGCGGTTCGTAAAGACGCGGCAACGCTCGCGCCCGGCCAGCGTTCCCTTGCCTTGGCGGCAGGAATAGGAATCGTCAATAAACCGACTCTCGATCAGCGGCCCGATCACGTTGCACAGCGCGTGATGCACAATCCTGTCGCGGTACGGGGCGGCGCTTATGGTGCGCGTCTTCGGATCGTGTATTTGAAACTGGCGGTAGGCGGAAGGCATCCAGCGTTCCGCCGTGAGGTCCTCGTGAATCTGCCGCACAAAGCGCTCCCGGTGCAACTCGAAGCGCTCGACATCCTCCTTGCGCGTCTTGCGCTTACGGGCCTTCGCAGCAGCCGCATAAAGATTCTCAAGCGAGCAGATTCCGGGATAGAGATGGGTATGGCTTCTCA
>CAZOXS010000273.1:0-5637 GCA_964583785.1 uncultured Victivallales bacterium | reverse complement strand
CGAGTTAAAAACATTATGAGAGAGGGCAACTGTGTGACACGGAGCCATAAGATGGCTGGTCGTCGTCACTTGACCAGATGATTGGCGTGATTGTTGTTGAGCATGGCAGTGGCTCTGGGAATGTGATAGGAAAATTCATTAAAATGCACTCGTGCTGCTTGAACTATTACAACGGAGTAGGGATGGAAGAGATTTATTGCACAATATGCCTTGATTCGTGATGCGGTGCTACCCGCAATATTTTACCTGAGTGCAAAAGGTGATGCATGAGCCTATTACAAGAAGAACTTCCTGTGTTTTCCCTCGCTCCCCGGTTGGATCCATCTGAGTTTTTCGATCGGTGCGAGATTGTGGCAAATAAACAGGGTTATTATCGTCGATAAGACGATAATGGGCGTGTTACATATTGTGGTTAATGGGGACCCGAAGATGATTTCTAATATCGAACTATGGCAGGAATATCTAGTCCGGACGGCAAATAGTCTGCTTCACAGAATGGTGCAGAAAAAATGGTCGGATCGTTCCGTATTTTGCCTTGAAAAGGAGCTGTTTCTGGGGTTCTTCACCGCTCGGAAACTGATAGAGGCAAACGCCGTGACCCGCGATTGTATAGCCAAGACAATTCAGGTGATTCGCTTTCCGACCATGAAAATGCCTGATGGTATAGACCTTGATAGACTGCCGTATGAAGTCGTTCCCGACAGCAAAAAGACGGCCTTCTCTATACGGGATGTCTGCAATCTCTTTATTCACAGCTGGCACATCGTTCCATTTGGCGCTAACGGTGTTATGGTTGGGTTTTTCATCACTTCTGAGTTCGAGCGCAAGAAAGGAATATACCTGATTACGATATTTGAATTAGTGGAAATCCTCAGGGCATGTGCAGGCCGCGAGGGTCTTATTGACAAGCAGCGCAAAAAGGATCGCTAAAAAAAGAAAAAAAGACCCCCCCCCGCTTCTCGGGCGCATCTGCGATTTGTTGCACACCCAGCCGCCCACCGACCTTGCGTCGGTGGGGGTAAACGTTGAATGGGTGGTATGTCGCCACATCACCAAACTTTCTTCACCACCGGCGCAAGGCCGGTGGGATCGGGAACTGCATACACCCAATCGCAGATGCGCCCCGCTTCTCATGGGTTGAAATCAGGGCTTTACATCATGCGGCATACTGCGGCATACTTGGAGCCCGCTTGACTGGGGATTAGAGTCGATTATGAGTTTATTACGGGATACGTTCAAGGAACGGTCAGCAGAAAACTGGGACGCCGCCGTCGCCTGTCAGGGCAGCCAACGGTTTAATGCGGCAGCAAACCGGTACTACTACGCTGTTTATCAGGCTGTTGTTTATTGGGCGGATCAAAAGAAGTTGGTTCGTTGCGAAAGGTCACATGCGGGATTTCATCAGACATTGCCGGAACTCCTGGCAGAGCATGGCGGCGACAGCGGCAAGGATTTCAGAGACATTTTTGCGGATGTCTACGCACTCAGAATTCAAGCAGATTATAAACACCCAGTTGCCGAAAAGCATTTAAAGCGGGATTTGATTCAGAAAGCAGATGTTGTCAGGAAATCGCTGCTTAAACCGATTTAAACCTATAGGGAAAAAGACAAAATGAATATGGATATAAATAGCGCCATCACAAAATGCACAGAAAGAATGCGTTCGCGTTTTCGTGGGTGTCATGTCGAAATCAACCCGACCCCGGATGATTCGACGTTTTATGAAGCCGTCGTCTACGGCGTTGAGGAAGACGCGGTTGACCAAGTGGCCCATTTTATTCATGAACTGGATTATCAGGTATTCCGTCCGGCGGGCAGCCTGTTAATCCCTATGGTTGTGGATGCAGAGGATACAAGAAACTACTATCCTGAAGTGAGCCTTATTCTTTCGCATGCCCGTTTGCAATCTGCCCTTCAGCAGGTGATGCCAGTTCTTACCGGTTTGGATTATGGCAAGTACGTTCCGGACTGGAATTTCGCTTCGCATCGGCATGATGACGTCATGACTGCCTGTGATGCGGAACTTGCACTGGCGGCTTAAGAATAACACGGAGACAGAACATGGCTGACACAAAAATATCCGGCATTCAATTTAAGAATATCGTACTTGTTGCATCCAAATTCCGGGCTGATGCGAAGCCCGAAGACCTCAAATACAACCTTGCGCTTGTGGGATTATCCCGAAAAGTGACTGATCGGGAGGACAATTCCGGCAGTGATCTTGTCTGCATCTATGATTTTGACCTTATGCACGGCATTGTGAACCCGGCTTGCGAGTTGACCTGCACATACATGGCACATTATTTCAGAAAGAACGACGCTGAGATGACGTGGGACCAGTTCAATGATGGCATGGCATTGTCACATGTCATCGCATACCTGCGCGAGTTTGTGATGAACATCACGACACGATCAGTGCTTCCAAGAATCTTTCTTGACCCCGTCAACGCCCACGCTCTCGTGAATAGCTACAAAGCCCGCACGGAATCGAAGAAATAGGCATCATCGCAACCGAATTGTGGCTGAATCTTCAACAGGCAGGTTTCTCGCAGGAGGTGGAGGCAAACCTGGAAAGGCTGGCGGCCATGAACGAGGCTATTACCGCCTTCAAGGAATGGGCAGAGATTGCCTAGATGCACGGGCGACTGTCTGAATGGCGTGGAAATAATATTTTTCGGACTTTGCCGTTATTGGGCGCGGCGTGTGATGCGGCGTGATTTTCCCGGTTTCCATATTAAATGCCCATAATCCCACCTTGATTGCCTCGAAGGTGGCAAGATACGGTAGCGCCCGGCTGCATGCCGCATCCGGCAGCACGACAAATGTCTGGTTTGCAAAGAACCGGTAGCGGCCAGCCTGGGTCATTGCCTGTCGCCAATTGAGCAGCTTGCACTCGAAGGCACGGGTGCAGGGGCGCACAACCCGCACAAAGGATTCAACGTCGGGGAAACGTTCGTTAGGCATGCCGTCCCACGCCACAACATGCAGATCCGCGATACCGTATCCGTTCACGGGGATTTCCCTGGCAAACGCCAAGCTGGTCTTGCGAGATCGGCGATGAATGACGGAAGCCTGGTCCAGGTAAGCCCGCATGAACGCAATGGTAAAGCGGTCCTCCTCCGTCGCTGACCCTTTTCGACCCGGCAGGTTGCGCCGAGGTTCGCTGAATTTCAGCTTAGGCACGTTGATCAGCGTACTGTACATCCTTACACTCCAATAGGGTTGCCGACCGTTCGTCCTGTTCGTGGCCGCTTGCATCCGGTGCTGTTTGTAAAATCACATACACCAGCGATGAAGTCAAGCGAGGTCGCGAACCCTCGGGGAAACCTTCTGGGGGCCAAGTCTCCCCATTCTTCACTGTGAACTACCGATGGGGCGCCGCGATCATTTTTTTGTGCATGGCAATGACTCTGGGGATGTGATTAGGAATATGGATCATGAATGCGGAACTTATAAGGCGTTATGTGCGGGCGATGACGGAAACCGGCGAGGGTTCGCTGGTACCGCCCTACCGATTGCGGCGGATCGCGGCGGGCAGTTTACGCAGCAGCACGTCCGGATGCTTGTCGCTGAAGAACTTCAGCACCCACTCGGTATCGAACAGCAGGACCTTGCGCCTGGAGGTGTCGAACATCAGCTTGCCACCGGGCGGCAGCATCTCCTCGGAGACCTCTGGCCCTTCCGGATCCACCCAGCGGATCACGGTGGAGGTTGACGGCTCCATGCGCACGACGGCACCGTACTCGTTCTCCAACCGGTATTTGAACACCTCGAACTGCAGCGAGCCGACCGCTCCCAGCATCGGGATGTTGCGGGCCGGATCCATATATTGGAACGCCTGCAAGGCGCCTTCCTGCAAAAGGTGCTGCACACCGGCCTGGAAACGCTTGTACTGCGCCGGCACGGGATTGTATACCTGCGCAAAACACTCCGGCGCGAACTGCGGCATCTCGTCATAGACGATTTTCGGATCCTCGGTCAGCGTATCGCCGATACCGAAACCGCTGTGACCGACCAGCCCGATGACATCCCCCGCGTAGGCCTCGTCCACGGTCTCGCGATCGCGGGCGAAGACGCGGTGCGAGCTGGATAGCCGCACGCTTTCGCCGTTGCGCGTGTTGGTGACTTTCATATCGCGCGTGAAGCGTCCGCTACAGATCCGCAGGAAGGCAATCTGGTCGCGGTGCTTCGGATCCATGTTCGACTGGATCTTGAAGACAAAACCCGAGAAAACGGGATGCTCCGGCACGATCCGGTTACCGGCGGCGACACGCGCCTGCGGTGGCGGGGCGTAATCCACAATCGCGTCGAGCAGGATCTGGATGCCGAAGTTGTTAATCGCGCTGCCGAAATAGACCGGACTGAGGTCACCGGACTGCACCGCTGCCAGATCAAACGGTTCCCCGACGCTGTCGAGCACCTCAAGGTCGTTGATAACGGCCTCGTAAACGTCCTTGGGCAGCCGCTGGCGGACCGATTCCGAATCGACCGAATGCAACGCCTCGGGGGCCCGGTAGGCACCGTGCGCGGTGCGCTCGAAGAAGTGCGCCACCCGCTCCTGCCGGCAATAGACGCCCTGGAAGCGGTCGCCATCGCCCAGTGGCCAGTTCATCGCGCAGACGGGAAGCTGCAGGCGCGACTCCAGCTCGTCCATCAGCGCCAGCGGACTCAGCGAGGGCCGGTCGAGCTTGTTCATGAGCGTGAAGATCGGAATCCCGCGCATGCGGCAGATCTCGAAGAGCTTGAGCGTCTGGCTCTCGATGCCCTTGGCGGCATCGATCACCATCACCACCGCATCCACGGCCATCAGCACGCGGTAGGTATCCTCCGAGAAATCGCGGTGACCGGGGGTATCGAGCAGGTTGATGACCATGTCACGGTACTCGAACTGCAGCACGGTGGAGGTCACGGAGATGCCACGCTGACGCTCCAGTTCCATCCAGTCGGAGGTTGTTGCGCGCTGGTTCTTGCGGGCGGTTACCGATCCGGCAAGCTGCAGCGCCCCCCCGTAGAGCAGCAGTTTCTCGGTCAGCGTGGTCTTGCCGGCATCCGGGTGCGAGATAATCGCGATTGTCCGCCGCCGTTTGATTTCGTCTTCCATGCGCATGGTCTGGGATTCCTGTCTTTTGAATATGGCCCGACAGGCTACACCAAAACCGTTGCAAAACACCAGCGTTTTCGGTAGGGTTCGGAGCAGATGTAGGACAGGCACCCTTGCCTGTCCATCCGAGCATGAGTTCCATGGCAGACAGCTTATGCTCGGCTGGTCGGGCAAAGGTGCCACGACCTACTTTTAACGAAATCTTGTAAAAAGCGAGGATTACCGATGAAGACTGTGACCGGAAACATGCTGATCGCCCAGAGCGGTGGCCCCACCATGGTCATCAACCAGAGCCTCGCGGGAGCGGTATTGGAAGCCCGTAAGCACAAATGCATCAAGACCGTTTTCGGGGCCGTGCATGGTATCCAGGGGATTCTCGACGAGCATTTCATTGATCTCGGCAAGGAGACACGCCAGACAATCGAGGCTGTCGCCGTGACCCCCTCCGCGGCACTAGGCACGGTTCGCAAGAAACCGACGGCGGCCGACTGCCAGGCCATCTTCCAGGTGCTCAGTCGCAACGACATCGCCTACTT
>CAZOXS010000272.1:0-4917 GCA_964583785.1 uncultured Victivallales bacterium | reverse complement strand
TGAATCTCAACTTCACGGCATCGGCCGACAGCATCAACTCCGCGATCCGGCAATGCGGCATCCGGACCGTCATCAGCTCGCGTGTGTTCATCGAGAAACTGGGCACCTCGTTCACTGTGCCGGCGGGCACGATCTACCTGGAGGATGTGGCGGCGGCGATCCCGTCCTGGCGCAAGGGGCTTGCCCTGCTAAAGGCCATCTGCTGGCCGGTCAGATGCTTGACCGGCCGGGCGGTGGCGGACGATCTGGCCACGGTGATCTTCTCCTCGGGCAGTACCGGCGAGCCGAAGGGGGTTATGCTGAGTCACTTCAATGTGCTTTCGAATATTGAGCAGGTGCGCCAGGTGTTTCGCTACACGCCACAGGAACGATTTGCCGCCGTGCTGCCGTTCTTCCATTCGTTCGGGTTAACCGTGACCCTGTGGGCACCGGTTACCTGCGGGTTCAGCGTGTGCTATCATCCCAACCCACTGGATGGCGCGGTGATCGGCCGGATGGTGCGGGAGCACCGCCTGACGCTGATGGTGGCAACCCCGACGTTCCTGCTCTCGTGGATGCGCCGGGCGGAGGAGGGTGATTTCGCCTCGCTGCGGGCGTTGGTTACCGGGGCGGAAAAACGCTCGCCGCGTATCGCGGATGCTTTCGAGGCGCGCTACGGGGTGCGTCCCGTCGAGGGGTACGGCGCCACCGAACTCGCGCCGGTGATTTCGCTGAACATCGGGGATGTCGATTGCGATGGCGTCAGGCAGGTGGGTACGCGCGAGGCTAGTGTCGGGCATCCCGTGCCCGGTGTGGCTGTGCGGGTTGAGGATCTGCAGACGGGCGCCCTGCTGCCGCCGGGCAAGGCCGGCTTGCTGAAGGTCAGGGGACCGAACCTGATGCTCGGTTATCTTGGTCAGCCGGAAAAAACCGCCGAGGTCGTGCAGGATGGCTGGTATACGACCGGGGATATCGCCAGCGTCGACGAGGACGGTTTCATCTTCCTGCAGGACCGCCTGTCGCGTTTCAGCAAGATCGCCGGCGAGATGGTGCCGCACCTGGCCGTCGAGGATGCGCTGCACGACCTGCTTGAGATTCAGGAGCGCTGCGTGGCCGTCGTGGCTGTCGCGGATGAACGCAAGGGAGAGCAACTGATCGTCTGCTGCACGCCAGCCGCCGGGGATCTCAAGGTCTTGCATGAACGGCTGGCAAAGACTGACCTGCCGAACTTGTGGCGCCCGAAGAAGGACAACTACATGCCGATTGATGCGATGCCGACGCTGGGCTCGGGCAAGCTGGATATCCCGCGGCTCAAGCAGATGGCGATCGAATTCGTGGAGAACCGGCCGGGATCCGTGCAGAAGCTCGTCAACCGGTTGCGCGACGCACTCTAGATCGCATTACTCGGGGCGCTGGCGGGCAATGACGGTGTCCACGGCACGCATGATCTCGCTCGTTGAGCTGATCGTGTTCAGCGATCGGCGGATATCGACCCAGTTCGAGAGACCGGCGAGGTATTGCACGAGGTGGCAGCGAAAGTGCAGGGCGGCCCCGCGGTCGGCATCGAATCCGCTGCGCCGCCGGCAGCGGCCTTCCTTGATCTTGAGTTCAACCAGGCGTGACAGGTGTGTCTCGATGACCGCCCGCCGGTCCGCCAGGCTGTGTTCGCGCACCGGTTCCCCGCGCCACAGCCGTTCGGCATCCTCGAAGATCCAGGGGTTCCCGACCGCCCCGCGGGCGATCAGGACACCATCCAGTTCGTATTCCCTGAGCCGGTCCACCGCCTCGCGGGCGGTGAACAGTCCGCCGTTACCCAGCACGGGAATCGAACAGCGCGCCTTGATGGCGCGGATCTGCTCCCAGTCCACCGGCCCGCGGTGATGCCGCACGGCGTAACGTCCGTGGATGGCGATGGCGGCGGCCCCGGCCTCTTCCGCCGCCTGCGCGATTTCCGTGATGCGGGGACAATCCTGCTCGAAGCCAATCCGGGTCTTTAGCAATACCGGGAGGCTGACGGTACTACAGACGGCCTTGATGATGGCACCAATCGTTTCAGGGGTTCGGATCAGTGCCGCTCCCGCCCGTTTGGCTACGATCTTGCGCACCGGGCAGCCCGCGTTGATGTCGATGGCGACAAACCGTCCGGTGCGCTCGATCATGGCGGCGGTCTCGGCCATGACCTCAGGCTCATTGCCGTAGATATGCCCCGCAAGCGGTCCTTCGTCATCGCGCGTTTCCAGCAAGTGCCAGGAGGGCTTGGAGTCACGAATGAGCCCCTGGGCGACGGCAACCTCGGTGTAGAAAAGGCCGCCGCCGAAATCATGACAGACCGAGCGGAAGGCCGCGTCGGTGTAGCCGGCCATGGGGGCGAGCCAGAAAGGGGAGTCAATGGTCAGTTTACCAACGTGCATGCATCCATTCCTTTATTCGTTCAGCGGGCAGCCCCATCACGTTGGTGTAGGAGCCCTCGATACGTTCGATCAGGTCGATCCCCTGGCTGTCGATGTCATACGCCCCGGCCCGGTCGAGCGGGTTGACGGCATCAAGATAGGCGTTGATGGTCGCATCCGTGAGCGTGCGGAAATAGACACGGGAGGTTTCCACCGCGACAAGCGGCTGCAAATCATCCGCCCCGGCCAGCGCATAGCCCGTGTGGACGGTCTGCATCTGCCCGGACTCCGTCCTCAGCATGGCAAAAGCCGCCTCACGCGTATGCGGCTTGCCGAGGCAGCGTCCGTTCAGGTCGACTGTGGTATCGGCCGCGATCACGGCCGCGGATGGAAAACGCTCGCGACACCAGGCCCACTTGCGCCGTGCGTTCTCGCGTACCATGCCGTCGGGGTCCGCCGGATAATCGAGTTCCTCGACGTCCGGATCGATCGTCTCGAACGTCAGCCCCAGATCCATCAATATTTTACGCCGTCGGGGTGAACGCGACGCCAGTATCAGGTTCATACTCATGCCGACGAACCCTATCATGGAAAGAAGTCATTCAAAAGCAAATAAGGAAAACGAGCCCCGTCCGCCCCTCACGCCTGCGCATACAACCGCTGGATCACCACCCCGGCCAGTGTCAGGCCGAAAATCCCGGTAATGTGTGCCAGGGAACCATTGATCACGGCCTTCTGGCTGCACCACTCGTGATTCAGCTGTTCCGCATCCCCCGGGCCGGAGGATGCACGCGGACAGAGGCAGGCAGGCGTGCCGCAGGCACTGGCCTGTCCCGCATTGGCCAGCACTTCGTCCGAATAGACCACCATCACCTCTTTTTGCGGCAGCATCTCCGCCCGTCGCATCAATTTGCGCAGCTTGCTGCCGAGCGGGCACCCACGAACCTGGTGGAATTCGCCGACCCGTACGCGGGTCGGGTCCAGCTTGCAGGCCGCCCCGAAGGCAGAGAGGACCGTGGCTCGCGAGCGACTGGCGTTATAAAGCAGCCGGACCTTGCAATTCAGGCTGTCGATCGCATCGACCACGAAGTCATAGCCGTCGAGGTCGAACTCACCCTCGGTTTCCTCGTTATAGATTTTCTGGATGGCCTCGATACGGGCCGCTGGGTTGATGTCGAGCAGGCGTGTCCGCAGGGCTTCAACCTTGACCTGACCGATCGTGGCACAGGTGGCCTGGATCTGGCGGTTGATGTTCGTGACACAGACCCGGTCCGAGTCCACGATCGTCAGATCGTTTATGCCGGACCTGACCAGGCTTTCGGCGCACCAGCTCCCGACGCCGCCTAGGCCGAAAATGATCACGCGGGCTCGGTGTATGCGCTCCATGCATGTATTGCCAAGCAATCGCGTTGCACGGTTGAACATAGCCTCGGGGGCAGGGGACATTGACTGTTTTTCCATTATCGATCGTTTTTCCTTGAAGTTGTCGCATGATTGCGGCAATATCCAAAACTCAATTCTGCGGTGGGGTACTCAAGTGGTCAACGAGGGCAGACTGTAAATCTGCTGGCTAAGCCTTCGAAGGTTCGAGTCCTTCCCCCACCACCACTCAATAAATCGCCGTATTTCTTAGGAAATGCGGCTTTTTTGTGTCTTTTTTGGTTTTCAGCTTTCTTTTGCATGTTGCTCTTTTCAGCTCGTCTCGCAATTTATAACTGACCACAAACTGACCACAAAAATTAACAATATGTGTTCGCCGTGGTTGTCGGCAGCTAACGCTGCATACGGCACAAGCAAATACCATCGAAAAACAAATGAAATCAAGGTTAATCGCAAGTGCTTATTTGCCATGCGACCACCGCCTCCACGCATACCATACAGCCGTAACCACCCCGGCACGCAGCCCCGCCCGCCATCCGGGCACGCCATAGGCCCGCTGCAGGTCGTAAAAGATTTTACTCGCCGTGAGATCCCCGTTGCCGGTGGCCCAGTCGTAATCATGTCGCAGGCAGGGCGGGAAATACTTCGTGGGCCAGTGCAGCTCGCTGACCGCCGTACAGCCGTCGCAGTCCTCAAACCAGTCCCAGGCATCCGAGTCCAGCGCCTCAAGGATCAGACCCCGCTGCCGTGCATCCAGCCCGAACACATCGAAGCTCTTCTCGATCCGAGCCCGTTCACTCTCTTTTGTCACTACCCGGCTCATCCCGCCGCCCCCCGCAGGACCGCCTCCCGGATCAGCAGGGCCACCCCGCCCGCAAAACCGGCCAGCAGCGTCCCGCCGATAATCCCCGTGACCCACAGGAGCAGCCGCAGCGCCTGATCATGGCGGTCCAGCCGCGTCTGCATGCTTACACTGCCATTATCCCGAAAAAGCCGCTTCTCGATGCTTTCCAGCTTAACTAGCAGTTCCTGCTGCTTCTCCATCATCATCTCGCTGGTCCGCCCGCAGGCGTCCAGTGTCACGTATTTGCTTGTCGCTTCGGCCATGGCTTGTCCTCCTATGGGTTGCTTGTGATCGGGTTGGTAACCCCCGCCGCCGTTACGTAAA
>CAZOXS010000271.1:0-9861 GCA_964583785.1 uncultured Victivallales bacterium | reverse complement strand
TGGTTTTCCGGCAGCTTGCTGTTGCGTACAGGGATCGTGCTGGCGGGATTCTACTTGGTCTCAGGAGGCCACTGGATGCGGCTGCTGGCATGCCTGTTCGGCTTTGTCATCGCACGGTTCTGCGTGATGCTTCTCGTGCGCTCCCACCGTTTCACTCAGAAACCGGCGAGGCAAACAGGGCTGGCACTGCAGGCCGGGGCATCGGCAGAACATCCGTCTTCCCCGGAACGGGAGGCCAGCCATGCGACTTAGTCCCGATGAGATGATCTTCTGGCAGCACGGGTTCCTCAAACTCAACGCCACCATCGTGTTCACCTGGGGACTGATGCTCGTGCTGGCCATCGGATCGAAACTGATTACGCGCAAACTGTCCACGGACATGAACCGCTCGCGTTGGCAGAACCTGCTCGAGATCATCGTCACCGGAATCGAAAAACAGATCGAAGAGGTAGGTCTTTCACACCCGGAGAAGTACATCGGTTTTCTGGGCACGCTCTTCCTGTTTGTGGCCATGGCCGCCCTCTGCACCGTCATTCCCGGCTACGAACCGCCGACCGGATCGCTATCCACCACGGCGGCGCTGGCGCTGAGCGTGCTGGTGGCCGTGCCGTTTTTCGGCATCGAGGAGCAAGGCCTAGGTGGCTACCTGACGTCCTATCTGAAACCGACGTTTATCATGCTGCCATTCAATATCATCAGCGAAATCTCGCGCACACTGGCCCTGGCGGTCCGCCTGTTCGGCAACATGATGAGCGGGGCGATGATTATCGGCATTCTGCTCACCATCACGCCCTTCATCTTCCCGATCGTCATGACGCTGCTCGGACTGCTCACCGGCATGGTGCAGGCTTACATCTTCAGCATCCTGGCCGCCGTGTACATCGCGGCAGCCACGCGCACGCGCACGGCTGCAACGGAAACGGAGAAAGCAATAGGCTAATGAAAACGGGAATTCGGTGAACGAGAACGGCGACGACTACGGTGGACGAGTGATGATCTCGAATCGTAATCCGTAGTCGTCGCCGTAGTCGTCAACCGGTTTAGAAGGTAAACAACAGAAGGAGACAGACCATGGACAACATGACAATCATTGCGGTGGCATCGATCGTCACCGGCGGCATCACCACTGCATTCGGCACGATGGCCCCGGCGCTGGGCGAAGGGAAGGCGGTCGCGACCGCGCTGAGTTCGCTGGCCCAGCAGCCTGACGCCTCCGCCACCATCACCCGGACGCTGTTTGTGGGTCTGGCCATGATCGAGTCCACGGCCATCTACTGCTTCGTGATCTCGATGATTCTATTCTTCGCCAACCCGTTCTGGAACCACGTCATCGCAGACGTAGCAGGGAAATAAACCATGCTTATCGACTGGGTCACAGTAGGTGCGCAGTTACTCAACTTCCTCATCCTGGTGTGGTTGCTGAAGCGCTTTCTCTACAAGCCCATCCTCCACGCCATTGATGCGCGGGAGCAGCGGATTGCCGCGGAACTGGCGGACGCCGAAGCAAAGCAGACCGAAGCCCAGAAGGAGCGCGACTCGTTCCGGCAAGAGAACGAGGACTTCGACAAGCAGCGCGCCACCCTCTTGAGCAAGGCCACCGAAGACGTGGCCACCGAGCGTCAGCGACTTCTGGACGAAGCGCGACAGGCCGCCGATGTCCTGAGCGAGAAACGCGCCACCGCCTTGCAGCGGGAACACAAGACCTTGCAAGCTGAAATCACCCGACGCACGACGCAGGAAGTCTTTGACATCGCCAGAAAGACGCTGGGCGATCTCGCCGGAGCCAGCCTCGAAGAACGCATGATCGCCATCTTCGCCCAGCGGGTGCGTGAGCTGGATGCCGAGACGAAAAGCAGTCTGGGAAAGGCACTTTCCTCAGCGCCTGCCGTCGTGCGCAGCGCCTTCGACCTGCCCGCCGAACAACGGGCGACGCTCCAGAAAGCCATCAATGAAAGCTTCGCTGCCAACATCAAGCTGCGCTTCGAAACCGCCGCCGACGTGGTGAGCGGCATCGAACTTACCGCCGCCGGACAGAAGGTAGCCTGGAGCATCGCGGACTATCTCACAACCCTGGAAGAGGGCGTCGGCGAACTTCTCAAGGCAAAGGGTCAACCGGAGGCCAACACAGAATCCGGCGACGAGGATCCTAAAGCGGGAACAGAGGGCCAATGAGCACTGCGCCTGACATCTTGAAGCGTGTCTTAGATCGCGCGTTCACCGGCATAAGCCGGGGGCGCGAGGAATTCGCGCCACAATTGACGCCTCGGGAGGTGGGCACGATCAACAGTATCGCCACCGGTGTCGCCAAGGTCGCGGGACTCCCCGGCGTGGGATTCGAGGAGCTGGTAACGTTCCCCGGAGATGTGCTCGGCATCGCGTTCAACGTGGACGATGACGAGATCGGCGTCGTGCTGCTCGGGGGCTACTGGGATCTGCACGCCGGGGATGAAGTCCGGCGTACGGGCCGGGTCATGGATGTGGCCGTGGGCGAGGGCTTGCTCGGGCGCGTGATTGACCCGCTCGGACGATCGCTCGATGGCGCTGGCCCCGTGGCCGTCGGCGAACGCCTGCCCATCGAACGTCCTGCCGCTCCGATCATGGACCGCGCGCCCGTCACCGTGCCGCTCCAGACCGGCCTTATGGTCATCGATGCACTCATTCCCGTCGGACGCGGGCAGCGCGAGTTGATCCTGGGCGACCGGCAGACAGGCAAGACGACGATCGCGATCGATACCATCCTGAATCAGCGCGGACAAGACGTGCTATGTGTCTATTGTGCCATTGGCCAACGCGCATCCGCCGTGGCGAAGGCCGTGGCCGTGTTGCGGGAGAAGGGCGCGATGGCCTATACGGTCGTGGTCGTGACCGAGGGCAACGACCCGCCCGGTCTCGCCTACATCGCCCCTTACGCCGCGACCAGTATAGCGGAGTACTTCATGGAGGCCGGTCGCGACGTATTGATTGTGTACGACGATTTAACCCATCACGCGCGCGCCTACCGCGAACTCTCGCTCCTGCTGCGACGCCCCCCCGGTCGCGAAGCCTTCCCCGGCGACATCTTCTATATTCATTCGCGGCTGCTCGAACGGGCGACCCATCTGCGCGATGAGCGCGGCGGCGGGTCGCTCACCGCCCTGCCGATCATCGAGACCGAGGCGCAGAACATTTCGGCCTACATTCCGACGAACCTCATTTCCATCACGGACGGGCAGATCTACCTCTCGCCCTCGCTGTTCGAATTGGGAGTCCTGCCCGCGGTCGATGTCGGCAAATCCGTTTCGCGCGTGGGCGGCAAGGCCCAACGGGCGGCCTATCGCGCGGTGGCGGGCAACCTGAAGCTGGCCTACGCGCAGTTCGAGGAACTCGAGACCTTTGCCCGTTTCGGCGCGCGCCTGGATGAGGACACCCGCAAGATTCTCGAGCACGGACGCCGCATACGCGCCTGCCTGAAGCAGCCGGAAGGTTCCCCGGAGTCAACGGGCGAGCAGGTTGCCGTGCTGCTGGCACTATCCGCGGACCTGTTTGACCCGGTTCCGATCGACCAGATGACGGACGCGGAAAACGCCGTGCGAGCGGCAGCGGCAAATATCCCGGCAGACATCATAGACCGACTTGAAACCGCAAGCAAACTAAGCGATCAGGATCGTGAGGCGATCACGGAAATCGCCCGCCAGTCGCTCACCCGCTTCCAACCGAAGCCTGATGGCAAACCCGAAGCCGAGTCGGCGCCCAAGACTGAACACGAGTCCAATCGGCAGGTTACGGAGAAGGCATGAGCGACACCACGGCGAGCTTGCGGCGAAAAATCGGCGGTGCAGGCGATCTTCAATCCGTTGTCCGCACGATGAAAGCTATGGCCGCTTCGAGCATCGGACAATACGAGCAATCGGTGCGCGCATTGGGCGGCTACTATCGCGCCGTGGAACTGGGGTTGGGCGCGTGCTTTCGGGCAAGCCAGCCGTCGTCCGCCGTGCAGGCACAGCAACCACCAACCGAGGCGGAGGAGATCGTCGCGGTTGTGTTCGGTTCCGACCAGGGGCTCGTGGGCCAGTTCAACGACGTGGTGGCCGATTATGCAGTCAAGACACTGGGCGCTCTGCCGGGCAAACCTCAAGTCTGGGCGGTCGGCGAGCGGGTGCAGGCGCGCCTGGCGGACGCGGGGCTGCCGTTGGCGGGTTGTTTTCCCGTGCCGAACTCCGTGCAGGCCATTACCCCGCTGGTCGGGCGTATCCAGATCGAGAGCGGGGCACGCCGGACCCAAGACGGGCATACTCGGCTTTATGCCTTCCACAACCGTCCGCGGTCCGGGGCGGTTTACGAGCCCGTCAGCCAGCGGTTGTTGCCGCTCGACGCGCAATGGCAACAAGGCCTAGCCAACGTCGGTTGGCCGACGAAGCCCCTGCCCGAGGTGATGGGGACTGGCACTGGGACCTTACGCGTGTTCATCCGCGAATATCTGTTTATCTCGCTCTTCCGGGCCTGTGCCGAATCGCTCGCGAGCGAGAACGCGAGCCGCTTGGCGGCGATGGAGCGTGCCGACAAGAACATCGACGAGTTGCTACAGACCCTGCGCGGGGCATTTTACGGCTTGCGCCAGAGTGGCATCGACGAGGAACTGTTCGACGTGATTTCCGGTTTCGAGGCTCTACCAGTCGATTGAGGAAGCCGGGGGGGCCGTCCGGTGCCATGATGGCCGTTGCCTTCAGGTGCCAGGGGATTGCGACCCCAGCGCGGCCGAGGCAGTAGGGTTTTACCCCATGGTACCAGACCGGCATGTCGATTAGGATGTGATTGGAGAGACGCGAGTCTGTTCTGTGCTTAGGACAACGCAAGAAGGAGGAATGATGATGAAAATGGATGATATTATGCCGAAGCTCAAGCTGAGTGCGCTGCTGGTTCTGGCGGTCCTGGCCGTCGTGCTTATCCTGCAGAACACGCAGATGGTGGTCACGAGGCTGCTATTTATCTCCATCGGGATGCCATTGGCCGCCTTGCTGGCATTCACGCTGGTTGTCGGCTTTGCGGCAGGAGTGCTTGCCGCGATGCACATCGCCAGGCGTAAATCTTAACGACAATAACAATACGGGGGTGCGCCATGGGCGACAAGAAAGGCAAGAAGGACAAGGCCAAGGATCATCGGCAGGCGGATGCCAAAGAGGCGAAGGCCGCAACGACAAAAGCGAACAAGCAGCATCCTGCCGGGCTGGGCGTGCTAGATCGGTAGAGTCAAGATGAACGTGCTACTCATATATCCTGAGTTTCCAGACACCTTCTGGAGTTTCAAGCATGCGCTGGCGTTTGCCGGCAAACGCGCGGCGCTGCCGCCACTGGGGCTGCTGACCGTCGCCGCGATGCTGCCGGCGGATTGGTCGCTGCGCCTGGTGGATACGAATACGCGCAAGCTCACGGACAAAGACCTGGCCTGGGCGGATTGCGCGTTCATCAGTGCCATGGTTGTGCAGCGCGACTCGGCGTATCGTCTGGTGGATCGCTGTCATGCGTCCGGGTTGCGCGTCGTGGCAGGCGGCCCGCTGTTCAACAGCGAACACGCGCAGTTCGCGCAGGTCGATCATTTCATCCTGAACGAAGCCGAACTGACGCTGCCCGCCTTTCTCGCGGATCTACAGCAAGGCCACCCGCGCCGATTGTACACCGCCGACGGGTTTGCCGACTTGCAGCAGACCCCCACCCCACGCTGGGATCTGCTGGACCTGCGGCGTTATGCGACCATGGGCATCCAGTTCTCGCGCGGTTGCCCGTTCAACTGCGATTTCTGCAATGTCACCGCCATGCTCGGCCATCAGGTCCGCATGAAATCATCGGCACAGATTGTCGCGGAACTCGACGGCCTGCACGCCTTGGGGTGGACCGGCCCCGTCTTCTTCGTGGACGACAATTTCATCGGCAACAAGCCCTTCATCAAGAACGACCTGCTGCCGTCGCTGATCGCCTGGCGCAAGGGCAAGAAGGGCTTCACCTTTCTGACCGAGGCGTCAATCAACCTGGCTGACGATCCGGCCTTGATGGCGCAGATGGTCACGGCGGGCTTCAACTGCGTATTTATTGGTATCGAAACCCCGGATGACAGTTGCCTGGCCGAGTGCAGCAAGATCCAGAACAAGAACCGGGATCTGGTTGAGGACGTCAAACGCATCCAGCGGGCGGGGCTGCAGGTGCAGGGCGGTTTCATCGTCGGTTTCGATCACGACAGCCCGACCATTTTCCAACAGCAGATCGATTTCATCCAGAAGAGCGGGATCGTGACCGCCATGGTCGGGTTGCTGCAGGCGCCCCCGGGGACGCGCCTGTACGAGCGCATGAAGCAGGAAGGCCGGCTCTGCGCGGAATCGTCGGGTGATAATGTGGATGGTACGACCAATATCGTCCCGGCGATGACCCTTGATGTCCTGCGCGAGGGGTACCGGCGAATCCTGGATCATATCTATGCCCCCGCGCCTTACTACAAGCGGATCCGTACCTTCTTGCGGGAGTACCAGGGCTCGCATGTCCGCGACAAGCTCCAGCTATCCCACATCCTGGCGGTATTACGCTCGGTCTATCGCCTCGGATTCCTCGGGCGCGAGCGGTTCCAGTACTGGAAGCTGCTGGTCTGGACGCAGTTCAGACACCCGCGGTTACTACCGAACGCCATCGCGCTGGCGATCTACGGTTATCACTTCCGCAAGATCTGCGAGAAACATGTATCGTGAACCGGAACCCCATACAGAGGCAATGCCCTCGGATACAGGATAATCATGCAGATGCCGTGGATACGCCGCAAACCGGACAAAACCGCCGGACAACTTCCGTTCGTGCGGCCCCTGCGTGCCGAACTTTTCAGTGATGAGCTGCTGCGCCGCCACGCGATCGGGCTGGCGGGGCGGCACCGGCTCGATCCGCAGCGCGGCCCGAACCGGCTGCTGCCGCGGCTGGCGGACAACGAGCAAGCGCTGATTGCGGCCTACGACCTGGTGACCGAAGCCGATAACGACGGCCGGCGCGGCAGTCCCGCCGGCGAATGGCTGCTGGATAATTTCCACTTGATCGAGGCGCAGATCCGCCTGACACGCCTGCACCTGCCGCGCACCTACAGCCGCGAGCTGCCCCGGCTGTCGGGCGGTGCCTCGTCAGGATTCCCCCGCGTGTACGACATCGCGCTGGAACTGATCTCCCACGCGGACGGGCGGGTGGACGCCGATAACATCCGTCACTTCGTCGCCGCCTACCAGACTGTAACGCCGTTGACATTGGGCGAGCTGTGGGCGGTACCCATCATGCTGCGAATGGGGTTGATTGAAAATATGCGGCGCGTTTCAGAGCACATTGCCGAGCGACGCCACGATCTGAACCTGGCGGATATGTGGGCAGGCCGCCTGCTGTCGGCGGCGGAGAAGAGCCAGGCGGCGGTATTGCGCGAGCTGGCGGAGATGGCCCAGTCGGAACCGCTATTAAGCAGCCCGTTTGTGGAGTCCTTCCAAGGGCAATTGCAGGGACAAAGCCCGGCACTGGCCACCGTGGAAAGCTGGATTCAACACCGCCTTGTCGAACAGGGTCTGAATCGCGAGCGCCTGCAGCGGGCGGACAGCCAGGCCCAGGCTGCCGATCAGGTTTCGATCGGCAACAGCATCGGCAGCCTGCGCTTCCTCAACGCAATGGACTGGTGCGACTTCGTCGAGGAGCTGAGCATCGTCGAGGAGGTGCTGCGGACCGATCCCGCCGACGTGCATGCCCAGATGGACTTCGCCACGCGCGACCGCTACCGCCACGGCGTGGAGCACCTGGCACGGCGATCCGGTCTCGCCGAATCCTCCGTGGCTCGCACGGCAGTGCGACTGGCAACGGAAGCCGCGAACCGCGACGGTCCGCAGGCGCGCACCGCCCACACCGGATACTATCTGATCGACAAAGGCCGCCTGCTGCTGGAGCGCACCGTCCACGTCCACTGGTCGCTACGTCAGTCCATCCTCCGGACCCTGCACCGGATACCGCTGTGCTGCTACGTCGCGTCTGTTCTGGTGATCACGGCAACCACCTCCATCGCGGTGCTGTGGGCCGCCGGTCTTCAGGACTGGATGGGCGACTGGCGTCTGCTACTGCCGGCAGGACTGGTGGTCATCGCCACCTCGCAATTGGCCGTCACGCTGGTCAACCGGCTGACCAATGCCCTGATCCACCCCCGTCGCCTGCCACGGTTGGATTTCGCGAAAGGCATTCCGGAGACCGACCGCACCATGGTGGTCATCCCCACGCTGCTGACCAGTCCGCAGGTCGTCGCCGACCTGTTGGAGGCCCTCGAGATCCGTTATCTTGCAAACCGCGATTCCAACCTGTTCTTCGCGCTGTTGACCGATGTCCGCGATGCGGATGAACCGTCCCTGCCCGACGATGCGGAGCTGCTTCAGCAGACGCGTGATGGTATCCAGATCCTGAACGCCAAGCACGCGTCCGAGGGCGCACCCATTTTCCACCTGTTCCACCGTGACCGGGTCTGGAACCCGTACGAACGCCTGTGGATGGGCTATGAGCGTAAACGCGGCAAGCTGGAGCAGTTCAACGCGCTGCTGCGCGGCGGTCCGCGCGAGCCGTTCTCAGAGATCACCGCCGATCCGGCACTACTCGCCAGCATTCGCTACGTCATCACGCTCGATACCGATACCGGCCTGCCGCGCGATGCCGCCCGCAAACTCATCGGCACCCTGGCCCACCCGCTGAACCGGCCACAGTTTGATCCCAAGCGGGGGCGTGTGGTCGAGGGTTATGCGATCCTACAGCCGCGCACCCCCATCAGACTACTTTCGGCCAACCGCTCGTGGTTCGCCCGGCTCAGCGCCGGCGATGCGGGGATCGATCCCTACACGCGCGAAGTGTCCGATGTCTACCAGGACCTTTTTACCGAGGGATCCTATGTCGGCAAGGGGATCTACGATGTGGACGCCTTCCGGCAAGCCACCGCCGGACGCTTCCCGGATAACCTGATCCTGAGTCATGATCTGCTGGAGAGTGGCTATGCCCGCTCGGCGCTGGTCACGGATGTCGAGTTGCAGGAGGACCACCCTGCCAGCTTTACCGCCGACATGGGCCGTCGCCACCGCTGGATCCGGGGTGACTGGCAAATTGCCGGCTGGCTGCTGCCGCGCGTCCCCGGGCCTGCAGGGAAACGTGTCCCCAATCCGCTCGCACCCCTTGCCCGATGGAAGATTCTCGACAACCTGCGCCGCAGTCTCGTGCCGCCAGCCCTGCTGTTGCTGCTGCTGGGCGGCTGGCTGACCACGCCCGCGCCAGTGGGTTTCTGGACGCTGTTCGTGCTGCTGCTGGCACTGTTGCCCATGAGCCTGACCGCATTCGCCGAAGGGTTGCACAAACCTCGCGAGCGGGCATGGTCCATTCATCGCGATGCTACCCTGAAATCGCTGGGGCGCCAGATGGCCGAAGCCGCTTTGGCGTTGATCACCCTGCCATACCAAACCGTTGTCCACCTGGACGCGATCCTCGTCTCCGCCGGACGCATGCCGTTCACGCGGCGGGGGTTGCTGCTCTGGCACACACCGCATTATACGCGCAATAGCGGACGCCTGACGCCACTTAACTTCCTACAGGAAATGTGGATGGTCCCCTTGTTCGGTGCGCTCGGCGCCGTGTGGCTGGCACTGACGAATCCCGCCGAACTCCTCTTCAGCGGACCCTTGCTACTGTTGTGGCTGACGGCCCCTTATCTTGGCTGGTGGATCAGCCGGCCGATTCGTGACCGCCAGCCCGCCTTGACCGGGGCGCAACAGGTGTTCCTGCGCGGTCTGGCGCGGCAGACCTGGCGTTACTTCGAGACGCTGGTCAACGCCGAGGAAAACTGGCTGCCTCCCGACA
>CAZOXS010000270.1:0-8745 GCA_964583785.1 uncultured Victivallales bacterium | reverse complement strand
GATCCTGGTACCGCAGCAGGGGGTCAGCCGCAACCCGAAGGGCGAGCCGTTCGCCTGGGTCGTGACGGCGGACGGCACGGCCGATGTCCGCATGCTCGAGATTGACCAGGCGATCGGGAACCAATGGCATATCACCAGCGGCCTGGCCGCCGGCGACCGGGTGATCCTTGAAGGTATCCAGCGCCTGCGCCCGGGCAGCCCGGTCAAGGCCGTCGCCATCGAGAAAGAGACAAAAAACGAAGAATTGGAAAACGATTACGGGCGATGATTACGGTAAACGAGGAGACTACGGAGATCGTCGTCCGTAATCGTCGTCCGTAATCGTCAATTCGAATTAACACGAAATATTCACCTAAGGATTCGCCATGCTTTCAAAGTTCTTCCTCGACCGTCCGGTATTCGCCTGGGTGGTCGCCATCTTCATCATGATCCTGGGGGCGCTGGCGATCTACAACCTGCCGATCTCGCAGTATCCCCCCATCGCCCCGCCGGCGATCGCCATCACGGCCTTCTACCCAGGGGCCTCCGCCCAGACGGTGGAAAACAGCGTCACCCAGATCATCGAGCAGAAGATGACCGGTTTCGACGACATGCTGTATCTCTCCGGCATGAGTGACGCATCGGGCAGCTCCCGCATCGAGCTGACCTTCAAGCCGGGGACCGATCCCGATCTGGCCTGGGCGAAAGTGCAGAACAAGCTGCAGCTCGCCATGGCCAGCCTGCCGGAAGCCGTACAGCGCTCCGGCGTGCAGGTCAGCAAATCGACACGCAACTACCTGATCCTGGCCGGCTTGGTCTCCGAGGACGGCAGCATGAGCGGCGATGACCTGCGCGACTATGCACAGTCGAACCTCGAAAAGGTCCTGGCCCGAGTCCCGGGCGTCGGCGAGGTCCAGAACTTCGGTTCCCAGTACGCCATGCGCGTCTGGCTCAGTCCCGACAAATTGACTACCTACAACCTGACCATCGCCGATGTGATCGCGGCCTTGCGCGCCTACAACGTCGAGATTTCCGCCGGCCAGTTCGGCGCGATTCCCGCCATCGACGGCCAGCAGTTGAACGCCTCGATCGTGGTCCAGAATCTTTTACAGACGCCCGAGGAATTCGCGGCCATTCCCATCCGGATCAACCCGGACGGCTCGAGCATCCACATCCGCGATGTCGGCCGCACCGAGCTGGGGGCGGAGTCGTATGATATCGATGCGCGCCACAACGGGCAGGCCGCCGCCGTCCTGGCGATCCGGCAGGCTCCGGGTGCGAATGCGATCAACACCGCCGAGGGGGTGCGGGCGAAGCTGCGCGAGATGAGTGCATTCTTCCCGCCCGGCATCAAGGTGATCTACCCCTACGACACCACCCCGTTCGTGCGCGTGGCGATCGGTGAGGCCGTCAAGGCGCTTTTCCAGGCTATTGCGCTGGTCTTCCTGGTGATGTGGCTGTTCATGGGCAATATCCGCGCCACGCTGATCCCGACCATTGCCGTACCGGTGGTTCTGCTGGGCACCTGCGCGGCGCTGGCGGCTTTCGGCTATTCGATCAACATGCTGACGATGTTCGCCATGGTGATCGCCATCGGTCTGTTGGTGGACGACACAATCGTGGTGGTGGAGAACGTGGAGCGGATCATGAGCGAGGAGGGGCTCTCGCCCTACGAGGCCACCGCCAAATCCATGCGGCAGGTCACCAGTGCACTGATCGGCTTTTTCCTGGTGCTGTCCGCGCTGTTCGGCCCGATGGCCTTCTTCAGCGGCTCTACCGGCATTATCTACCGCCAGTTCTCCGTCACGATTGTCACCAGCATGCTGCTCTCCGTGGTCGTGGCACTGGTGCTGACCCCCGTGCTCTGCGCGGGCATTCTCAAGCCGGTCGCCAAGGGTCATGAAGCGGCCGAAGGCGCGATCTGGTTCCTGCGTCCGTTTTTTCTCGCCTTCGACCGCGGATTCAACCGCTTCCGTGACGGTTTTGTCGCCCTGATCGGGCACGCCCTCGCCCGCAAGCTGCGCTTCGTGGTCATCTACACCCTGATCGTCGGCGGGCTAGGCGTCATTTTTGCCCGCATGCCCACCAGCTACCTGCCGGACGAGGACCAGGGGATCCTGTTCTCGCAGATCGCCATGCCCACCGGCACGACACTGGAGCAGACCCGGGCGGTGGCCAACGAGGTCCAGCAGTATTTCCTGGAGAACGAGACCGAGGCGGTCGACTCCTGCATGACGATTGCCGGCATGGGCTTTGCCGGGCGGGCACAGAATAACGGCATGCTGTTTGTAAAACTCAAGGACTGGGACAAACGTAAACGCGCCGACCTGCGGGTCAAGGCGGTGGCCGGCCGAGCCATGGCGCGTTTCGCCTCCATCCGCGAAGGCATGGTCTTTGCCTTCGCCCCGCCGCCGGTCTCCGAGCTGGGCAGCGCCAACGGATTCGACTTCCAGCTCGTTGATCGCGGCGGCAACGGGCACGCCGCCCTGATGGCGGCCCGCAACGAATTGCTCGGCATGGCCGCGCAGGATCCGCGGCTGGTCAAGGTCCGCCCCAACGGCATGGAGGACGTGCCCGAATACCGCGTGGATATCGACTGGCGCAAGGCCGGTGCCCTGGGGGTCCCCATCAACGCGATCCACCACACGATCGCCGCCGCCTTCGGCAGTGCCTACGTCAACGACTTCATCCACGCTGGCCGTGTCAAACGGGTATTTGTGCAGGCGGATGCCCCCTACCGGATGCTGCCGAAGGATCTCGATCGGCTGTATGTGCGCGCTGGCAGCGGCAAGATGGTGCCATTCTCGGCGTTCTCCTCCGGGCGCTGGACAAGCGGTTCGCCGAAGCTGGAACGGTTCAACGGGTTCCCGTCTATGAACATCTGGGGTGAGGCCGCGCCAGGCCGCAGCTCCGGTGAAGCCATGGAAGCCATGGAGGAACTCACGGCCCGGCTGCCGGCGGGGTTCGGGTTCGACTGGACGGGGCTCTCCTATCAGGAGCGGCAGGCCGCTTCACAGACCGGGCTGCTGTATGCCTTCTCGATCCTGATCGTGTTCCTGTTCCTGGCGGCGCTTTATGGCAAGTGGGATGTCCCGATCGCCGTGCTGCTGATCCTGCCGCTGGGTTTTATCGGCGGCTTCGCGGCCTCGATGCTACGCGGGCTCTCCAGTGACGTGTACTTCCAGATCGGGCTGCTGAACACACTGGGGCTGGCCACCAAGAACGCCATCCTGATCATCCAGTTCGCCATGGACGGGGTCAAGCAGGGCGTCGATCTGACCGAGGCCGCCCTACAGGCGGTGCGGCTGCGCCTGCGCCCGATCATCATGACCTCGACCACGACCGGCCTGGCCGTGCTGCCGATGGCCTTCGCCACCGGGGCGGGGGCCGGCGCCATGGTGGCCATCGGCACCGCCGTGCTCGGCGGCATGATCACCGGCACGGTCCTGGTGGTGCTCTTCTCACCCTTCTTTTACGTCCTGATTGAAAAGACATTCGGAAAGAAGAAGTGCGTGGGTATGTGAGTATGAGGCGGTGAGCGATCCCACCGGCCTTGTGCCGGTGGTGAAGAAGATATAGCCGGAAGGAACAGTGAACGATGAACAAAATACATAATTACGGACTCGCCGGGGTGCTCGCGCTTTTGAGCGGTTGTGCGATGACACCGGATTACGAACGCCCCGCACCGCCCGTGCCGGAGGCCTGGCCGGAATACCTCACCAACGGTGCGCCGACCACCGCTGCGGCGGAAATCGCCTGGCCGGCGTTTTTCCCGGACGCCAAGCTTCAGGAGGTGATTGAGACCGCCCTGGTCAACAATCGCGACCTGCGGCTGGCGGCGCTGAACGTCGAGAAGGCGCGGGCCCTGTATGGCATCCAGCGCGCCGAGCTGATGCCCGCGCTGATGCTTAGCGGCGGAGGCAGTCGCCAACAGGCCGCCGCTGAGTTCACCCGTCCGGGCGAACCGCGGACTACCACGCAATATAACGTCGATCTCGGCATCGCCGCCTGGGAGCTGGACTTCTTCGGACGCATCCGCAGTCTGAAGCAACAGGCCTTGCAGGCGTATCTCGCGACCGAACAGGCCCGGCGCAGCGCACAGATCGCCCTGATCGCCGAGACGGCCCGCACCTATTTTGCCCTAGCGGCCGACCGCGAGGGGCTGCAACTGGCGCAATCCACGCTGGAGACGCAGCAGGCGTTTTATGAAATGATCCGGCAGCGATACGATCACGCGATCGCCACCGAGGTGGATCTGCTGCGGGCAAAGACCCAGGTGGATACCGCCGAGGGGGCACTGGCGCGCTACCGCCAGCAAGTCGCGCTCAGCCAGAATGCCTTGAATCTACTTGCTGGCGAGACGCTGCCGGACGCCCTCCTGCCAGCCGGGCTCGACAAGGTGATGCCACCGGGCGAACTCACCGCCGGGCTTCCCTCCGAGGTTCTGCTGCAGCGGCCGGACATCATGGCGGCGGAGCAGCAGTTGCAGGGGGCCTATGCCTTTATCGATGCGGCACGCAGCGCGTTCTTCCCGCGGATTTCGCTGACTGCCACGCTCGGCACCGCCAGCGGGGACCTGTCCGGCCTTTTCGAATCCGGATCCGACACCTGGCGTTTTGTCCCGCGCATCTCGCTGCCGATCTTCGACGCCCGCACCTGGGCCGCCTACCGGGTCAGCAATGCCACACGCGAGATCGCGCTGGCCCAGTACGAGAAAGCCATCCAGACGGCCTTCCGGGAAGTGGCCGATGCGCTCGCCGTGCGCGGCACCATTGAGCAGCAGATCGCCGCCCAGCAGGCGATCGTCGACGCCTCGCAAACGATATTCACCCTCACCGAGCAACGCTACACGCAGGGTCTGGAAGGTTATCTGGGCGTGCTCGACGCTCAGCGCAGCCTGTTCAGTGCCCAACAGAGCCTGATCACCCTGCGGCTGGCCGGCCTCGCCAGCCGCATCCGCCTCTACGCCGCCCTCGGCGGCGGCTGATTACCAGGCTCTGCAACAGGCTTGCAAGTTCGACCCGTTTGCCAGTATACTGCCGCCTTTGAAACGTTAGCAGGGACGCGCCCGCCGGGCGTCGCGTATTTTAAAATAGCGAATTGAAGGTAGAATGACATGACAGCAGAAAAACAGACGACCAAAATCCGTCGCCCCGGCAACTACCGGGTCGACATGACCGTTGACGGCCTCAAGGCCGATTTCGAACACCACCTGCGCTATACGCTGGCCAAGGATCGCTTCACGGCCACCGACAATGACCGCTACTCGGCACTGGTGCTGGCCGTGCGCGACCGCATGGTCGAACGCTGGATCGGCACGCAGCAGATGCACCACCAGCAGAATGTAAAACGGATCTATTACCTCTCGCTCGAATTCCTGATCGGGCGTCTGCTCGGCACAAACGTGATCAACATGCAGATGGAGGACCTGTGCCGCGACGCGCTCTCGAGCTTCAATCTCGACTGGAACGACCTGCGCGACTACGAGGTCGATGCCGGCCTCGGCAACGGCGGCCTGGGTCGCCTGGCCGCCTGCTTCCTCGACTCGATGTCCACGCTCGATCTGCCGGCCGTCGGCTACGGCCTGCGCTATGATTACGGCATCTTCCGCCAGAAGATCGAGAACGGCTACCAGATCGAGGAGCCGGATCCCTGGCTGCAGCGCAATTACCCGTGGGAAATCGCCCGCCCGGAATATGCCGCCGAAGTGCGTTTCGGAGGCGAGGTCCAGGTCCGCCACACCGCCAGGGGCACGAGCTATGAATGGATCAACACCCGCTCCGTCATGGGGATGCCCTACGATCTACCGATCTGCGGCTACGGTAATTCGGCCGTCAATACCCTGCGGCTCTGGTCGGCCCGCGCCGCCGATGAGTTCGATCTGGACGACTTCAACCGCGGATCCTACGTCGCCGCGGTCGAGAACAAGGTGCTGGCGGAGAACCTGACCAAGGTGCTCTACCCCAACGACAACATGCTTGAAGGCAAGGAGCTGCGCCTGCGCCAGCAATATTTCTTCGTCTGCTGCTCGCTGCAGGACATCATCCGCCGCTTCAAGGGTGACAATGATGATTTCAGCACCTTTCCCGACAAGGCGTTCATCCAGCTCAACGACACGCACCCGGCACTGGTCATCCCGGAATTGATGCGGCTGTTGATGGACATCGAGGGGTTAGGCTGGAATGCGGCCTGGAGCATCACCCAGCAATCCGTCGGCTACACCAACCATACCATTCTGCCCGAGGCCATGGAGAAATGGCCCATCAGCCTGATGGAACGCCTGCTGCCGCGGCACATGCAGATCATCTACGAGATCAACCGGCATTTCATGCGCGAAGTGGCCATCCGCTACCCCATGGATACGGCGCGCCTCGCCCGCATGAGCATCATCGCCGACGGCGACCACCCGCAGGTCCGCATGGCACACCTGGCCATCGTGGGCTCCAGCTCGGTCAACGGTGTCGCCGCCCTGCATACCCGGCTGCTGACCACGGACGTGCTGAAGGACTTCGCGGAAATGTGGCCGAAGCGGTTCAACAACAAGACCAACGGTATCACGCCCCGGCGCTGGCTGCTGAAGTCCAACCCCGGGCTCTCCGCGCTGATCAGCGAGACGATCGGCGACCAGTGGCCGACCGCGCTCGAACAGCTCGAGCGGCTGCGGCCCTTCGCCGATGATCCGGCATTCCGCCAGCGCTTCCGCGAGATCAAACAGCATAACAAGCAGGCGCTCGCCGATTACATTGCGACCGAGGTTGGCATCACAGTCAGTCCGGACTCGATTTTCGATGTCCAGGTCAAGCGACTGCACGAGTACAAGCGCCAGTTGCTGCTCGCGCTTTACATCATCATCCTCTACAACCGGATCAAGGACAATCCCAAGCTCGATGTCGTGCCGCGCACGTTCATCTTCGGCGCCAAGGCCGCCCCGGGGTATGCCATGTCCAAGCTGATCATCAAGCTGATCCACCAGATCGCCGAGGTCATCAACGATGATCCGGGCATCCATGACAAGATCAAGGTGGTCTTCCTGCCGAACTACCGGGTCTCGCTGGCCGAGAAGATCATTCCCGCCGCCAATGTCAGCGAGCAGATCTCGCTGGCTGGCACCGAGGCCTCCGGCACCGGCAACATGAAGCTGATGCTCAACGGGGCGCTGACCATCGGCACTCTCGACGGCGCGAATGTCGAGATCAAGGAAGAGGTCGGCGACGACAACATCTTCATCTTCGGGCTCACGACCGACGAGGTCAACGCCCGCCGCCCGGACTACAAGCCCTGGGCTGTCTATCACCGCGAACCGGAGATAAAACGCGCGATCGACATGATCAGCGCCGACTTCTTCTCCATGCTTGAACCCGGCATCTTCCGTCCGATCGTGCAGGCCCTGCTCGACTGGGGCGACCACTATATGCTGCTCGAGGACCTGCCGGCCTACATCGCCGCCCAGGAAAAGATCGATGCCGAATACCGGGACGCCGACCTCTGGGACCGCAAGGCGATCCTCAATGTGGCTGGCGCGGGTAAATTCTCTTCCGACCGGACCATCCGCGAGTACGCCGAGGAGATCTGGCATGTAACCCCCTGTCCGGTGAAGAGCGCCCCACCGCTGCCGTCGGCCCTTTAAAATTATAGAGGGAAGGATGACACCGGCAAGAACTTGGTTATGGACGGCATTGATCCTGCTACTGCTCACGCTGATCCTGTTGCCATTCCTCGCGGTCGGCGCGCCGATGGAGGCTTGGATGGAAGCGGTGATGCGGCGCGTCCAGGACCGTCCGCTGGCGGCCTTCCTGATGGTGGCCGGTTCCCTGGGCAGCGACGTCCTGCTGCCGGTGCCATCGAGCATCGTCAGCACCCTGGGCGGGGCGGCACTGGGCGCGGCAATCGGCACGCTGGCCTCCTGGCTCGGCATGATGACCAGTTGCCTCCTGGGCTACTGGCTGGGCCGCTCGGGCCGTCCGCTGGGCCAACGGCTGGTCGGAACTGCCGAGATGAAGCGGCTTGAACACCTGGAAACGCGCATCGGCGACTGGGCGATCGTCGCCGTGCGGGCCGTGCCGGTCCTGGCCGAGGCCTCCACTATCCTCGCGGGCATGGGCCGCATGCGCCCCGCGCGCTTTATCTGGCTCTCGGCCCTGGCCAACCTCGGCGTCTCCGCCGTCTACGCCCTGATCGGCAGCCTCTCCGGCCGCGCCGACGCCTTCCTGCCCGCCTTCGGCATCTCCCTGCTACTCGCCGGCCTGGCCATCTGGATCGGCCGCCGATTCTTCCCGCCACGCCCCGGCCCGCCTGTCCAAAACGGATAAAACCCGATCCGGGTTCAGGCTTTCAATAATGGCGACCATCTGCTAAAAGTCTTGTCAACCTTGCCGGAACAAGCCGATGAGATGCTCAAGAAGGTGACCTCATGAAGACGAAAACCACCAATGCTAAGATTTTAAGGCGTTTCTTTTGGCACGTGCAAAAATGGTGTGCGAAGCTGCGAAGCGCTTGGCAGATGGACATCAACTCAGTGTGGGTGAATTTTATTCGAAGTAATCCTGAATTATCTCTAGAAGCGAAACTCAGCGCACGCATGAAATCTTGAACAACCAAACCAGTTGCAGGAATACCATATGCCACCGAGGCACTTGCAGAACCCCTCGTGGTTTCCGCTTGAAGCCGGAAACCACGAGGGGTTCTGCAAGGGAAAATGGCGGATGCTGCGCACGTGAGGGGTTTTGGACAGCCTGATGGGCTGGAATCACCATTTTTGAGCAGGCT